>NZ_JARAWX010000066.1:0-1422 GCF_033793585.1 Streptomyces sp. MI02-7b
CATCCGCTGCTTGAAGCGGTACCTCGCCCGAACCGTCTTCAAGATCCTCCGGGCCAGCTTCTCCCAGCCCAACACCACTTGAAATCCATAGGGGCATCGGACTACTTGCCGCCACCGGCGAGCCGCCGCAGGACGAGCTGCCGCTATCGCGCACGCCGAGCGAGGAGCCACAAGCCACGGCGCGCTGCTTGGTGCTGCCCGAATCCCTCACCAGCAGGCTGCAGACACTGCTGGCCGACCCACCGGCGAGTAAAGCCCTTGCGATGATGCCCGGTGACCAGGAAGAGCTCGTGCGGTTCGTCGAGCAACACCTTGGCCCCCGGGAGACTCTGATCCAGGCAGCCGCCGACGCGGTGCGCACCGGTGCCATCACGATGGGGATGCTCGCATGGGCGGCAGAACGACCGGTCGCCCTCGCCTTCGCCCAGCGGGCCGCCGGCCTCATCCCCGCTGCGAGTATCAGCGGCACACACATCGCCGCCGAGATCAGGGCCGTGCGCGACGCTCTGAACCACACCGCCGTCCTAGACGTCAGCGCCCTCGCGGTTGCCTCCCTCATCCCCGGCCGACTCGACCAGCTCCGAGCAGTATTCACCGCCACCCCCACCACCACAGCGGTGTACGACGACATCATCAGGACCCGGTACGCGCTCGACAACATGCTGCGGTCATCCGGCCAGATGGGAGTGCGGGACGGTCGCTTCACGATCTCCGAGTACTCCCACCAGGACAAGGCGCATCTGGCACAGCAGGCAGCCATCTTCGCCCGCATCATCCCGAGCCTCCAACCCGTTGAGGTCCCCGACCTCGCCGAGATCCACGCCCGACTCGGCCTTCCCACCGTCCCCAACGAGGCAGACGCAGCCGGGCTGTCCGCCGCACAGCACGCTCTCGACACGGGTGCCGCCCTGTGGTGCGACGACACGGCCATGCGCGACCTGCTCATCAAAGCGGACATCCCAACCTTCGGTACCGTCGCCCTCCTGCACGTACTTGCGGAGCTGAGCGACTATCCCGAGTTCACCGACGAACGTCACGACCGCGATATGCGCAGCCTGCTCGAAGCCTGGGTCGTGGACCTGCCGATCGCAGTGGACGACATCGCCGAGGTGGCAGCGGCGGAAGGATGGCAGCCGGCCAGCGCCGCAGCCCTCTTCGCCCGGCCTCAGCTTTGGGCGGTCGACGCATCAAGGACACTGTGGGCGCCCGTTGCCGAGAAGGTATGGGACAACGAACCAGACCGACTCCGTGGTTGGTTCGAGCTTGCAGCCGTCGGCGTGAGCACGTGGATGAAGCCCGAAGAGGCGCTCCAGGCTGTCATCCAGCTAGTGCGTTGACCACGAACGTTGCCGGGGTTGGTTAGGCGGCTTTGGGTCGTGGGCGGCCCCAGCGTTGTTGGCGTTCGCTGCGGATCTTGGCGCG
>NZ_JARAWX010000067.1:0-1315 GCF_033793585.1 Streptomyces sp. MI02-7b
GCCTGTGAGAATGGGGATGCCGTTCCGGGGCGGCCTGGCCCATATCCTGCCTGGCTTGCGTGTTGATGCCCTGAGTGCGATCTGCCGGCTGTGTCCGGGGCGGTGTACGTGCCTCCGGGGCCGAAGGCCGTGTCTAAATAGGGGCTTTGCTGCGGCATCGTCACAGGTCTGACCGCTCTTCCCATCCGGTGGCTGGCAGTGCTCTGACCGGCGGGAAGGGAGACGGGCCCATGATTGCTCCTGGAGGGGACGCCGACCAAGCCGAGGTCGTCGTTGGTGTCGATACGCACAAGGACTGCCACGTGGCCGTGGCCATCAGCATGCTCGGTGTCGTGCTCGGCACCGGATCGTTTCCGGTGTCAGCCGCCGGCTACCAGGAACTGCTGGACTGGGCCCGTGCCACCGGCCAGGTGAAGCGGGCCGGCGTGGAGGGCACCGGCTCCTACGGAGCCGGCTTGACCCGAGCCCTGCACGCCGCTGGCGTGGAGGTCCTCGAGATCAACCGGCCGAACCGGGCGTTACGTCGGCGCCGGGGCAAGACTGACGCGGTGGACGCGGAGGCCGCCGCTCGGGCAGTGCTCAGCGGTGAGGCAGCAGTGGTACCCAAGAACGGTGACGGACCTGTAGAGGCGATCCGGGTCCTGAAGATCGCCAAGGACTCTGCCAGTAAGGCCCGAGTCCAGGCCGTGAACCAGCTCAGGTCGGTCTTGGTCAACGCCAGCTCGCGGGTGCGGGAGCCTCTGGAGCACCTGTCCTTGCCTCACCTCATCGTTCAGTGCTCCACTGGGAGCTGGACCGGCCTCGAGCCGGCAGAGCTGGCCCTCACGTGCACACTCGGCAGGCTCGCCCGCCGTGTCCAGTATCTCGACGCGGAGATCAAGGACGCCCTGAAACAGATCACCGCCTTGATCCAGCAGACAGCACCCGACCTGCTACAGGTGCAGGGCATAGGGCCGGACTCGGCTGCCGCATTGCTGATCGCGGCGGGCGACAACCCTGACCGCCTGCGCGGCGAGGCATCCTTCGCCGCTCTCTGCGGGACCAGCCCCGTCGAAGCGTCCTCAGGCAAGACCAGCCGGCGTCGGCTCAGCCGCGGAGGCAACCGGCAGGCCAACGCCGCCCTGTTCCGGGCGGTACTGTCTCGCCTGCGGTGGGACCCTACGACCCAGAAGTACCTGCAACGGCGAACCGCCGAAGGCCTGTCCAAACGAGAGATCATCCGCTGCTTGAAGCGGTACCTCGCCCGAACCGTCTTCAAGATCCTCCGGGCCAGCTTCTCCCAGCCCAACACCACTTGAAATCCATAGGGGCATCG
>NZ_JARAWX010000068.1:0-1274 GCF_033793585.1 Streptomyces sp. MI02-7b
CTAGTGCGTTGACCACGAACGTTGCCGGGGTTGGTTAGGCGGCTTTGGGTCGTGGGCGGCCCCAGCGTTGTTGGCGTTCGCTGCGGATCTTGGCGCGTTCGCGGCGTTGGGCGGCCAGTACGTCGGGGTGGCGGGCGTTGGCGTTGCGCCACCTCAGATAGTCCTGGAGCCTGCGGGCGAGCACGGTGTGGTTGGGGTGGTCCGAGCCGCCCATGACGAAGTTGCGTAAGGGTCCGAACTGGGCCTCGATCGGGTTGGCCCACGATGCGCTCGTCGGAGTAAGGCAAAGCTCGACCTTGTGCTTCTTCGCCCAGGCCCGGATCGCCGGGGTCTTGTTCGCCGAGAGGTTGTCCATGATCACGTAAATGGGGGCGCCGTCGGGGCGGGCCGCCCGGATCGACTTCAGCGCTGCCAGGCTGTGGTCGCCGCCCTTGCGGCGGCGGGTCACGCCCCACAGCCGGTCGTCGCCGAGGGAATAGCAGCCGTGGAAGTACCGGATCCCGTGAGTGCGGTGGTAGGTGGCCGGCAACCGGTCCGGCTTCTTCTCCGGCGCCCAGCAGGTGCCGTGGCAGGGCCGGATCGATAGCGGGCCGAACTGATCGAAAGCGAAGCACCGGTCCGGGAAGCGGCTGGTCACGTGCTCGATACGGTCGAGTTTGTTGTCTTTTTCCGGGTCCTTGGACTCCTTCCAGGTGCGGGTGCGCTGGAAGGAGATCCCGTGCTCGCGCAGGATCTGCCGCAGCCGTTCGCGGCCTATGCGCACCCGGTGATCCCGATTGCCGGCCAGGTAGTCGGTGAGCTTGCGAAGGCTCCAGTGCGTGAACGGGCGCCCCAGCTTCATCGGGCGGGTCTTGGCCGTCGCGATGATGAACTCACGGTCGTCATCGCTGATCAGGCGGGGACGGCCTCCCGCCCACCGAGGGTCCAGCGCGGCCAGACCTTTCTCGTTGAACGCATGGATCACGTCCCGGACGGTGTCCTCGTGCGCCGCGACCAGCCTGGCGATCGCCGTCACAGTGGTACCCGAAGCCGACGCCATGATGATCAGTGCCCGGCGGACCCGCACCGACTCGTGGCGGCCCCGCCGGACGATCTGCTGCAGCCTCTGCCCTTCTTCATCGGTCAATCGCCGTGCCCTGACCGGCTCTGCCATCTTCACCCTCACCCTCAACAGCGACCACGTCGACATCGAGGATGGCGCCACCAATCCAGCACCGCGAGCACCGACCAGGGGGTCCTCAGCACCCCAGCAACGTTCGTGGCCAACGCACTAG
>NZ_JARAWX010000069.1:0-1235 GCF_033793585.1 Streptomyces sp. MI02-7b
ACGCTCCGCATACTGATCCGTCGAGCAACGAGCCGCTACCGCTGGGACGCCCGACCCACCACCCGACGCCTCACATGATCCATTTGCCGGTCGGTCTAAGGAACTCTCACTTCAACGCGCTGCACTTTCTCACCGGATGTCCTCGGCTCTCTCAGCTTGTGTCACCTGGCAGTAACTCTGACCTGCTTCATTCCAGACAGCGTCATGAGAAGCATTCAGGACATCCGAGCAAGAGTTAGCAGGATGGCGAGCTCGTCATCCAAGGCGAAGACATCGGCCGCTGGATCCAAGCCCAGCGCACCCAGTGGGACGCGCTCACCACGGTCCAGCAGTGGCTCCTGACCGAGATCCTCGACATCACCGCCGCCCCGAAGGAGGAGCAAGCACCGGCCCCAGGGGCGGCCAGGCCGAAACGCACCCGGGCACAGATCTGGGCCGCCAACCTCACCGCCGCCCGCCAATACGCCGAACGGGAAGGACACCTCAACGTCCCCCGGTCCCATGTCGAGACCGTCCACGGCACCGCCCACGCCCTCGGCATCTTCATCGCCAACCAACGCGCCCGACGCAACGGCCTCGCCCAGGAGCGCGTCGCAGAACTCGACGCCCTCGGCATCCGCTGGTAGCGACCGGATACGCAGGGCCGGGCGAGGACCCCCGCCCGGCCCTATGGCAAGCCGGTCACCAGCGAGGATGCTTTGCCCGGTACTCGATGAGTGCCTGGAGCGCCTTCTTGCCACGCTCGAGGTCGCCGCCAAACGCCCCGCTCTGGAGGAGCGGCCAGGCGGGTGTCATCTCGCGCTCCGCATCTGCGGCCAAGCTGTTGTCGGCGTAGCCCCAGTTTGGGTCGAGGAGGAATTCTCCTGGCCAGGGGTTGGCCAGGAAGTCGTCCTCCTGGTCCATGGCGATCAGGGATGTCAGAAACTCGAACCGGTTGAAGGCGTTCCCATATGCGTGGTCGTCGGGTTCAACAAGTCGGAAGGGATCGCGCAGCACCTGGCGGATGAAGTGGCTTTGGGGGTAGTGCCATCTGCCGCCACTCGGCGGAGTATCGATCTTGTTGATCCCGTTACCGTCGACGACCCGGTAGGGGTTGAGGTAGACATCCGGGGTCTGTCTCTGCCCGTTACCGAATAGGGGAGTGTCTAATAAACGGCGGATCTGTTGATCATGGAGACGCCAAGTGAGTGAGATGACGATCGAGCACGAGTCCGCGGCTGAGCCGGTCGATGCTG
>NZ_JARAWX010000070.1:0-1142 GCF_033793585.1 Streptomyces sp. MI02-7b
TGGCTGACTTTCGGTGGCTGAGGCCAGAACTGCGTTCCTCGACGGGACTTCACCAGTAACCCTCTCCAACTCGACAATGCGAACTACACCGCGCCAGCCTGGTACTTGTCGAAGAAGGGCGAGAGGCCGGGCCAGGCAGAGCCAGGTGAGGGAGGACCCGACGACGCCGATGCCGCCGGGGCCACCCTCGCTGAAACGCTCACAGCACTACGCGACGAAATCCGCGCACTCAGCGCTGATCATCAGGAACTGCGCCGTGAAGTCGAGGAGTTGAAGGCAGCTCAGCAGTCGAAGCCTCAGTCCTGAGCTGGGCCACTTCCTCTCGCAACTCCATCGTCTCCCTCCTGAGGCGGCCGACCATGGCGCGCATCTCTTTGACCAGCGCGGCCACCTTTTCCGTGTCCCCGACGTGAATGCTGGTCGACCCCATTTCGTTGTCCGGTATGTGCTCGGTCATTGCTCCCGCTTGCTGCTGTGCCGTCGTTGCGTATCGCGATTGCTTGAAGCGCCGAGGCATGGTTGATCGGCTGTCCGACGGCCTCTCTCGCAGGTCCGGGATTGGTCCACGGTGTCCATGTGTTCCTCGCATGCTGCTCGGCCGCTCCCCTGCCCTGCGGAGCTGTTCAGAGTTTCTTTACTGGATCAAGGCGGCCCGCCTACGGCGTGCCGCGCGCGCTGGCGGCCACGGGCCGCCGCCGCTCCATGCCTCCGCCACCGCTGCGGCGGCCCCCGCCCACTCAGCGCGCAACACCGCCAGGGTGGGCAGCCAGAGCAGGAAGCAACCCGACCAGTCCGAGCGCCAGGACCAGACCGAAGCGCGCCGGTGACGACCGCACCGTGCCATCGGCCGCCGTTTCGCTCCGAGAGATCCGAAGCCGACCTGAGCACCGTCCCGACGTACACAACGCCCAGGCCGGAGGGGGCGCGGCCCGGGACGTATTCGGGCAGCGTGGCTGAGGCCCGAACGGGGTTGCTGGAGGCACACGTGACGGGTGCTCGTGCGGCGCACCCGCCGCCGTGGCTGACTTTCGGTGGCTGAGGCCAGAACTGCGTTCCTCGACGGGACTTCACCAGTAACCCTCTCCAACTCGACAACAGGAAGAGGGAGGACCCGACGACGCCGATGCCGCCGGGGCCACCCT
>NZ_JARAWX010000007.1:0-113652 GCF_033793585.1 Streptomyces sp. MI02-7b
GCCCTGACCGCCGCGATCTGGCACAACCACCACACCGGCCAGCCCACCCTGCGCTCCCTGACCGCCTACGACCACTAACCCTTGGAATCGATCATCTAGTCGGTCAGCACGCGGTCGGTCTCCTCGAAGACCAGCAGGGTGCGGCTGCTGAGCACCTCCGGCACCGCCTGGATCCGGGTGAGCACCAGCTCCCGCAGGCTGCGGTTGTCCGGGGTGTGCACCAGCATCAGCACGTCGAAGTCCCCGCTGACCAGGGCGATGTGCGCGACCCCCGGCAGTTCCATCAGCTTTTCGCGCACGGTGCGCCAGGAGTTCTGGACGATCTTCAAGGTGATGTACGCGGACGCTCCCTGACCTGCCCGCTCGTGGTCGACGCGGGCGGTGAAGCCGCGGATGACGCCGTCCTCGATGAGCCGGTTGATGCGGGCGTAGGCGTTCGCCCGCGACACGTGGACCCGCTCGGCGACCGACCGTATCGACGCCCGGCCGTCCTCCTGCAGGTAGCGCAGGATCGCGCGGTCGATCGCGTCCAGCGGCCGGACCGCCGCCGCGGGGTCGGACGCCGCGGCGCTCTGGGTTTCGGGGGAGGTCCCCCGAGAAATTTGGGAATCCGTCACGCCCCCGAGCCTCCCTGTCATGGACGTACTGGCTCCATCTCAGGCTGTGCAGAACCGTTTGTCCACAGGCGGAACACACCTGTAGCCAAAATGCCTCCGGCGACCGAACAATCGGTAGGGGAAGCGATACCCGCTGCCCCGATACGAACACGCCCACGAGGAGGTGCTCGCGATGACCGTCCTGGACCAGCCTGTCTGGCACCCCCGCACCGATCCGGCGCCGCTGCTGCCCGATGCCGAGCCGTACCGGCTGCTCGGCACCCCGGCGGCCGGCGCCCTCGATGCCGGACTCCTGACCTCGATGTACGGACAGCTGGTGCGCGGCCGCCGCTACAACCGGCAGGCCACCGCGCTGACGAAGCAGGGCCGGCTCGCCGTGTACCCCTCCAGCACCGGTCAGGAGGCCTGCGAGATCGCCGCCGCGCTCGCCCTGGAGCCGCGGGACTGGCTGTTCCCCAGCTATCGCGACACCCTCGCCGCCGTCGCCCGCGGCGTCGACCCCGTCGAGGCGCTGACCCTGCTGCGCGGCGACTGGCACACCGGCTACGACCCCCACGAGCACCGCGTCGCCCCCCTCAGCACCCCGCTGGCCACCCAGCTCCCGCACGCGGTGGGCCTCGCGCACGCCGCCCGCCTCAAGGGCGACGACGTCGTGGCGCTCGCCATGGTCGGCGACGGCGGCACCAGCGAGGGCGACTTCCACGAGGCGCTCAACTTCGCCGCCGTCTGGCGCGCGCCCGTGGTCTTCTTCGTGCAGAACAACGGCTTCGCCATCTCGGTGCCCCTCGCCAAGCAGACGGCCGCGCCCTCGCTGGCGCACAAGGCCGTCGGATACGGCATGCCCGGCCGCCTCGTGGACGGAAACGACATAGCCGCCGTGCACTCCGTGCTCACCGAGGCGGTCGCCCGCGCCCGTCAGGGCGGCGGACCCACCCTGGTGGAGGCCGTCACCTACCGCATCGACGCCCACACCAACGCCGACGACGCCACCCGCTACCGCGAGGACGCCGAGGTCGAGGCCTGGCGCGAGCACGACCCGATCGCCGTGATGGAGCGCGCGCTGCGCTCCCGCGACCTGCTGGACGACGCGCTGACCGCCCAGGCCGAGAAGGACGCCGAGGCCATGGCCGCCGATCTGCGCGAGCGCATGAACCAGGACCCGGTCCTGGACCCGATGGATCTGTTCGCCCACGTCTACGCCGAGCCCACCCCGCAGCTGCGGGAGCAGGCGGCGATGCTGCAGGCCGAGCTGGAGGCCGAGGCCCAGTCATGACCACCGCAACCACGACCCCGGTCGCCGCCGCGCGCAAGCCCGCGACCATGGCGCAGGCCCTCAACCGGGCCCTGCGCGACGCCCTCGCCGACGACCCGGACGTCCATCTCTTCGGCGAGGACATCGGCACCCTCGGCGGTGTCTTCCGCATCACCGCCGGCCTCGCCGCCGAGTTCGGCGACACCCGGTGCACCGACACCCCGCTCGCCGAGGCCGGCATCCTCGGCACGGCCGTCGGGATGGCGATGTACGGCATGCGCCCCGTCGTCGAGATGCAGTTCGACGCGTTCGCCTACCCCGCGTTCGAGCAACTGGTCAGCCATGTGGCCCGGATGCGCAACCGCACGCGCGGCACGATGCCGCTGCCGATCACCATCCGCGTGCCCTACGGCGGCGGCATCGGCGGCGTGGAGCACCACAGCGACTCCTCCGAGGCGTACTACACCCACACCCCCGGCCTGCACGTCGTCACCCCGGCCACGGTCGCCGACGCCTACGGGCTGCTGCGCGCCTCGATAGCGTCCGACGACCCGGTGATCTTCCTGGAGCCCAAGCGGCTGTACTGGTCCAAGGCCGACTGGTCGGCGGAGGCACCGGAGGAGGTCGCGCCGATCGGCAGGGCCGTGGTCCGGCGTCCCGGCCGCTCGGCGACGCTCATCACCTACGGCCCCTCGGTGCCGGTCTGCATGGAGGCCGCGGAGGCCGCCGTGCAGGAGGGCTGGGACCTGGAGGTCGTGGACCTGCGCAGCCTGGTGCCCTTCGACGACGAGACGGTGGCGGCGTCGGTGCGGCGCACCGGGCGCGCGGTGGTCGTCCAGGAGGCGTCCGGCTTCGGCGGCATCGGCGCGGAGATCGCCGCCCGGGTCACCGAGCGGTGCTTCCACCATCTGGAGGCCCCGGTCCTGCGGGTCGCCGGCTTCGACATCCCGTATCCGCCGCCGATGCTGGAGCGGCACCACCTGCCCGGTGTCGACCGCATCCTCGACACGGTCGGCCGGCTGCAGTGGGAGGGGGCGTGATGGCCGTCGTCCGCGAGTTCGCGCTGCCCGACCTCGGGGAGGGCCTGACCGAGGCCGAGATCGTGCGGTGGATGGTGCAGGTCGGTGACGTCGTCGCCATCGACCAGCCGGTGGTCGAGGTGGAGACGGCCAAGGCCGTGGTCGAGGTGCCGTGCCCCTACGGGGGAGTCGTCACCGCCCGGTTCGGCGAGGAGGGCGAGACCCTTGACGTCGGACGCCCGCTGATCACCGTCGCGGTGGAGTCCCAGGAGGCGGTCCCGGTCGGTGCCGACGGGGCCTCCCCCGACGGGGACTCCGGCTCGGGCAACGTCCTGGTCGGCTACGGGACGAGCGGCCCCGCGGCCCGGCGTCGCCGGGTCCGCCAGGCCCTCGCACCCGCTTCCACGGGGACCGCTCCGGCGACCGTCCCCCGGTCCGCCCCTACCCCGGCCCCGGCCCCCGCCTCCGCCGCGGGCTTCGTGGTGGACGAGGGGGTGACCGGACCGGTGGCGGTCATCTCGCCGCTGGTGCGGCGCATCGCCCGCGAGCACGGGCTCGACCTGCGCGCGCTGAAGGGGTCCGGGCCCGACGGGCTGATCCTGCGCGCGGACGTCGAGCGCGCGATCACCGCGGCCGCCGTGCCGGTGACCGCGGCCGCCACCGCCACCACGACGCCGGCCGTCGAGGGCACCCGCATCCCGCTCAAGGGCATCCGGGGAGCCGTCGCCGAGAAGCTCAGCCGCAGCCGCCGGGAGATCCCGGACGCCACGTGCTGGGTGGACGCCGACGCCACCGAACTGCTCGCGGCGCGGGCCGCGATGAACGCGGCGGGCGGTCCCAAGGTGTCCGTCCTCGCCGTGCTGGCGCGGATCTGCACGGCCGCGCTCGCCCGTCACCCCGACCTCAACGCCACGGTGGACACCGAGCGCGGCGAGATCGTCCGGCTGCCCGCGGTTCATCTGGGCTTCGCCGCCCAGACCGACCGCGGCCTGGTCGTCCCCGTCGTCCGGGACGCGCAGGCGCGCAGTACGGAGGAGCTCTCGGCTGAGATCGCCCGGCTCACCGAGGCCGCGCGGGCCGGCCGTCTGACCCCGGCCGAACTGACCGGCGGCACCTTCACGCTCAACAACTACGGCGTCTTCGGCGTCGACGGCTCGACGCCGATCATCAACCACCCCGAGGCAGCGATGCTGGGAGTCGGCCGTATAGCGCCCAAGCCATGGGTGCACCAGGGGGAGCTGGCGGTGCGTCAGGTCGTGCAGCTGTCGTTCACGTTCGACCACCGGGTGTGCGACGGCGGGACCGCCGGCGGATTCCTGCGCTATGTCGCCGACTGCGTGGAGCAGCCTGCGGTCCTGCTGCGGGGGGTGTGAGCGCCTCGCGTGGGGCCATACTCCGGGCATGACTTCGCAGCCGGGTGCGGCCGTACCCCATGACGAGCCCTTCGACGCGGTCGTCCTCGCCGGGGGTGCCGCGCGGCGCCTCGGCGGGGCCGACAAGCCCGGACTTCCGGTCGCGGGACGGGCGTTGATCGACCGTGTCCTGGACGCGTGCGCCGGCGCGGGTACGACGGTCGTCGTCGGCCCGCGCCGTGCGACCAGCCGCCCGGTCGTCTGGGCCCGTGAGGAGCCGCCCGGCGGCGGCCCGCTGCCCGCCCTCGCGGCGGGACTGGGCGCGGGTGTCACCGCCGACGTGGTGCTGGTGCTCGCCGCCGACCTGCCCTTCCTGTCCCCCACGACGGTGCGGGCGCTGCTCGCGGCGCTCGGCGGGCGGGACGGCGGGCAGGGCCACGACGGCGTCGTCCTCACCGACCCGGACGGTCGCGACCAGCCGCTGGCGGCGGCCTACCGCGCGGAGTCGCTGCGGCGTGAGATCGCCCTGCTCGCCACGGAGCACGGCGGCCTGTCCGGCCTGCCGCTGCGCCTGCTCACCGCGGAACTGCGGCTGCTGCGGCTGGCCGATCCCACCGGACAGGCCTCCTTCGACTGCGACACCTGGGACGACCTCTCCACAGCGAGGGCCCGCATCAGGGAGCATGGGACCGTGCTGGACGAATGGATTGCCACTGTCAAGGCGGAACTGGGCATCGACCTCGACGTCGACACCGGTGTACTGCTGGATCTCGCGCGCGACGCCGCGCACGGCGTGGCGCGCCCCGCGGCGCCCCTGACCACCTTCCTGGTCGGCTACGCGGCCGCCACGGCCGGTGGCGGCGAGCAGGCCGTCGCCGAGGCCGCCCGGCGCGCTGCCGAGCTGGCCGAACGCTGGGCCAAGGAGGCGGACGCCGGGGAAGCGGAGGCATGAGCGTTCCCGACGGGGCCCGCTGCCGGAACGCCGGGAACACCGGGAACGGCCGGGACACCGCGCCACCCGTCGACCTCGCGGCCGCCGAGGCGGCGGTCGACGACGAGCTGGAGCAGGCCCTCGCCCTCGCCAACGCGCGCCGCGGCCCCGTCCGGTACGCCGCGGCGAGCCCGCGCACGGACGCCACCGCCCCGGAGCCCCTCGCCCCCCAGGACACCGACATCCCGCATCCCCCGCACCCTCCTCACGCCCACCACGACACCTCCTGGCCCGAAGCCCGCCGTATCGCCACCGCCGCGGGCACGCCCCTCCGGCGCGAACTCAGGCCGCTCGCGAGGGCCTTGGGCTGCGCCCTCGCCGAGCCGTTGACGGCGCTGACCGACCTGCCGTCCTTCGACACCTCCGCGATGGACGGCTGGGCCGTCGCCGGGCCGGGCCCCTGGCGGCCCGAGGGCCGGGTGCTGGCCGGTGAACGCGCCCTCGCCGCGCTGCCGGACGGCCACGCGACCGGCATCGCCACCGGCGCCCCGCTCCCGGCCGGGACGACCGCCGTGCTGCGCAGCGAGTACAGCCGCCTCGGCCCGGACGGTCTGCTGCACGCCACGCGGGGCGGCCCCGGGCCCGGACAGGACGTGCGCCCGCGAGGCCAGGAATGCCGCAGCGGCGACGAGTTGCTGGCCACCGGCGCCCTCGTCACGCCCGCCGTGCTGGGCCTGGCCGCCGCGGCGGGCTACGACGAACTGCCGGTGACGGTCCGCCCGACCGTCGAGGTCCTCGTCATCGGCGACGAGTTGCTGGACCGCGGCGTTCCCGGTTCCGGCCGGGTGCGGGACGCGCTGGGCCCCCTGCTGCCCGCCTGGCTCGCCGCGCTGGGTGCCGACGTCGTCACGTCCCGCCGACTGAAGGACGACGCCGACCTGCTGCGCGAGGCCGTCACGGGGGCCGGCGCCGATCTGGTGGTCACCACGGGCGGCACGGCGGGCGGCCCGGTCGACTTCGTGCACCCCGTGCTCTCGCGCATCGGCGCGCGGCTGCTCGTCGACGGTGTCGCCGTACGGCCGGGCCATCCCATGCTGCTCGCCGAACTCCCGGGTGATGGCGGTCATTTGGTGGGCCTTCCGGGGAATCCCCTGGCCGCCGTCTCCGGGGTGCTCACGCTGATCGTGCCCCTGGTGCGCAGGCTCGCGGGGCGGCCGGCGGCGGTGCCCTCGGCGGTCCGGCTGACCGGCGACGTGCCCGGCCACCCCACGGACACCCGGCTGGTGCCGGTGATCCTGGACGAGGAGTCGCGGGCGGTCCCGCTGCGCTTCAGCGGGCCGGCCATGCTGCGCGGCATCGCCACCGCCGACGGGATGGCCGTCATCCCGCCCGGCGGGGCCGCCAAGGGCGACACCACGGCCGTGCTGGAGACCGGCTGGGGGCGCCTGTGACCCCGACGCCGGGCGGTTCCGACGACCCGCCCGGTCCGGGCGGTCCGGGTCGCCGGCCCCGGTCGGGAGGACGCTACGTCCAGGGCGGTCAGGACGGGGCGCAGTTGCTCCGGCTGCCGCACAACGTCCCCCGCAGCCCGCTGCGGCAGGTCGCCCAGCGTCTCGTGTACGCGCTGGCCTGCCTGTTCGCCACCGTCGCCATCGTCTACGCCGACCGCGGGGGGTACCACGACAACGCGGGCGGCCCGATGTCGTTCCTGGACTGCCTGTACTACGCCACCGTCACCCTCTCCACCACCGGCTACGGCGACATCGTCCCCTACAGCGCGGGCGCCCGGCTGACCAATGTGCTGCTGGTGACGCCGCTGCGCGTGCTCTTCCTGATCATCCTGGTCGGCACCACGCTCGAAGTGCTCACCGAACGCACCCGCGAGCAGTACCGCCAACAGCGCTGGAGGTCCTCGGTGCGCGACCACACCGTCATCGTCGGATACGGCACGAAGGGCCGGTCCGCCGCCAGGACGCTGACCGGTCACGGCGTGCCCGCCAAGAACATCGTGGTCGTCGACCCCGAGCCCAGGGCGGTGGACGCCGCGGTGGCCGCCGGGTTCGCCGGCGTGACGGGCGACGGCACGCGCAACGGCGTCCTGATGCGGGCGGAGATCCAGCGCGCCAAGGAGCTCATCATCGCCGCGCAGCGCGACGACACCGCCGTCCTGGTCGCCCTGACGGCGCGTCAGCTCAATCCGCGGATCACCATCGTCGCCTCCGTTCGCGAGGAGGAGAACGCCCCGCTGCTGCGGCAGTCGGGGGCGAACGCCGTCGTCACCAGTTCCGGGGCGGCGGGGCGGCTGCTCGGGATGTCGATGCTCAGCCCCAGCGCGGGCGAGGTGATGGAGGAGCTGATCACCTACGGCAGCGGTCTGGACCTCATCGAGCGTCCCGTCACCAAGGCCGAGGCCGGACGGGCGCCGCGGGAGATCGGCGACCTGGTGGTGGCCGTCAAGCGCGGCCACCGGCTGCTGGACCACGACGACTCCGAGGCGGCCGAGCTCCAGCTGACCGACCGGGTCATCGTCATCCATAGGGTGGACCGACGGGACCCGATTCCGCCCGGGCAGAGGTAGCGTCGGCTTCATGCATGCGATCACGATCCCCGAACCCGGCGGCCCGGAAGCGCTTGTCTGGACCGAGGTCCCCGATCCCGTACCGGCCGAGGGCGAGGTGCTGGTCGACGTGGTGGCCAGCGCCGTCAACCGGGCCGACCTTCTGCAGCGGCAGGGCTTCTACGACCCGCCGCCCGACACGTCCGCCTACCCCGGTCTTGAGTGCTCGGGGCGGGTCGCCGCGCTCGGCCCCGGCGTCACCGGCTGGACCGTGGGCGACGAGGTCTGCGCGCTGCTGGCCGGCGGCGGCTATGCGGAGAAGGTCGCCGTGCCGGTCGGCCAGCTGCTGCCCGTCCCCAAGGGGGTGTCGCTCGTGGAAGCGGCCGCCCTGCCGGAGGTGGTGTGCACGGTGTGGTCGAACGTCTTCATGGTGGCCCACCTGCGCCCGGGCGAGACGCTGCTCGTGCACGGCGGTTCCAGCGGTATCGGCACCATGGCGATCCAGCTGGCCAAGGCCGTGGGCGCGAAGGTCGCCGTCACGGCCGGCAGCGCGGCCAAGCTGGAGCGCTGCCGTGAACTCGGCGCCGACCTCGGGATCGACTACCACGCCCAGGACTTCGTGCCGGCCGTACGGGACGTGTTCGGCGGCGCGGACGTCATCCTCGACATCATGGGCGCCAAGTACCTGGACCGGAACATCGACGCCCTCGCGGTGAACGGCCGGCTGGCCGTCATCGGCCTGCAGGGCGGTGTCAAGGGCGAGCTCAACCTCGGCAAGCTGCTCGCCAAGCGGGCCGCGGTCACGGCGACCTCGCTGCGCGGGCGCCCGCTGGAGGAGAAGACGGCGATCGTCGCCGCCGTCCGCGAGCACGTGTGGCCGCTGTTCGAGACGGGCGCTGTGGCCCCGGTCGTGGACTGCACCCTCCCCATGGAGCAGGCCGCGCAGGCGCACCGCGTGGTCGAGGAGAGCTCCCACGTGGGCAAGGTCCTTCTGACGGTCTAGGCAGCCGGGACCCAAGGTGCCCGGGTCGGTTCCCCGTGTGACGCTGGGCGCATGGACTGGCGACGTGCGGTGGCGGCTGCCTCCGCCGTCGTCGCCGGGCTCGGTGTCACCGGGGCCGCCGCGCCCGGCCCCGCGCCCAGCGCCTCGCCCACGGCCGGCCTGGCCGGGAGCGTGCCCGGCGAGGGGCGGAGGCATCCCGGCCGCCCGGAGCGGCCGCCGGCGGAGCCGAGCGAGCAGCCGGTGCCGCAGGGACCGCGGCAGGTCTTCGACGACGGGGAGACCTCCGGTCCCGAGGCCGTGCCCAGCCCCACGGGTCGGGTGCTGGAGGTGCTGCCGCTGGGCGCCGGGCTGCTCCTGATCGGCCTGGGCCTGGGGTTCCTGGGGTGGCGGCTGCGGCGCGGGGCCTGAGGTCCGCCGGGCAGCGTGGTCGGGCGGACCATGCGGAGGGCGGTGGGCCGCGCGGCGTCCTGGCGGCGGGCTGCCCGCGGGCAGGAGGCCGGCCATCCCGCTCCCGCCGCACCCCATCAGGAAGCCTCCCGCCCCCCGATCCCGGTAGGCGCTCCCCCCGCCCGCCGGGCTGCGCGACGTCCGGTGGGGGTAGCGGATGCTTTCAGGGGGCAGAAAACCTTCGCAAGCGCCGGTGCGCGACAATGGCGGCATGGAGATGCCGATGAACGAACGGTCGCAGGAGAGCCCGCAGGTCCTGGTCGTCGGCCCGGACGGGATGGCCCTCGGCGGCGGACACGCCGGACGCGCCGGAGAAGGCGACGAGCAGCGCGAGGTCCCCGTGACGGAGATGGTCGAACAGCCCGCGAAGGTCATGCGGATCGGCAGCATGATCAAGCAGCTTCTGGAGGAGGTCAAGGCGGCGCCGCTGGACGAGGCCAGCCGGGCCCGCCTGAAGGAGATCCACCACAGCTCCGTCAAGGAGCTGGAGGCGGGGCTGGCCCCCGAGCTGGTCGAGGAGCTGGAGCGGCTGTCGCTGCCCTTCGCCGAGGACGGCGTGCCGAGCGACGCCGAGCTGCGGATCGCGCAGGCGCAGCTGGTGGGCTGGCTGGAGGGCCTCTTCCACGGCATCCAGACGGCGCTGTTCGCGCAGCAGATGGCGGCCCGCGCCCAGCTGGAGCAGATGCGCCGCGCGCTGCCGCCCGGTGCCGTGCACGAGGGCGACGAGGACGGGCACCTGCCGGGCGGCGCCCGCTCGGGTCCGTACCTGTAGGCGGCGCGGCCGGTGCGCGGGCGGCCGTCCGCGCCGTGCCGGCGGGGCCACCTCCGTACTCGTAGGTACAGGGTGACGGGGGCCGGGAGCGGCCCTCGTGCCGCGCGGTCCGGCGAGTCCGTGCCCGGGGGCGTTGCCCGCGGCCGCCCGGCTCAGCCGCTCTCGCCGGTGGAGACCCAGATGGTGACGGTGTCCCCGGCCTTGAGCGGGTCGTAGCGCCGGGGCTGCTGGTCGATGACCGCGCCCTTGCCGTAGACCTGCTCGTTGCGGTACTTGACCTGGTACTTCCAGCCCGCTTCGGTCATGCAGGCCTTCACCGAGTCCACGTACTTGGTGAAGAAGTCCGGCATGATCACCGAGTTGTCGTCCTGGTAGTTCTTGGTGGCCTCGGTGCAGCGCGCGGCGTCGATGGTCCGGCTCTGGTCGGCCTGGCTGACGCCCGGCGCGGGCTGGTTGTCGTCGCCGGTCGGCTGGGAGGGGGTCCGCCCGGTGGACCGGTCGGTCGCGGGGGCGCTCGCCTGGTAACCGTCCGTCGGCGTGCGGCCGCCGGCGCCGTTGTCGGCACCGGTGCCGTTGTCCTTGTTGAGCGAGAGGACGATGGCCACGACGACGACGATCGCGATGACCGCGACCGTGGCGCCGATCGCGACGACCGCGGTCGATCCCCCGCCGCCCCGTCTGCCGCCTCCGGAGGGATGGTTCGGCTGCAGCGTGTACGGGGTGGTGGAGTGCTGGGCGGGGTGCTGCTGCCCGCCGTTCTGCGGATATCCGTACGCGGGCCGGGACGCCGGCGGCGGGGTCTGCGCGGCCTGGCCCCAGCCGCCGTGGAGCGGGGCCTGCTGCGGGGTGTGCTGCGTGTGCTGAGGTGCCTGGTACGGCGCCGGCGGAGTCTGCGACTGGTGCGACTGGTGCGAGGGATGCGGCTGGTACGGCTGCCGCACGGGCGGTTGCGGGGTCCGCAGATCGCCCTGGACCGGCGGGAAGACCGCCTGCGAGACCGCCTCGCCGCGGCCGCGGGCCCTCGGGCCCTCGCCGATGATCAGCGGCGTCGTGCCGGCGCCCCGCTCGGGCGCGGCCACACGGTCCGTCTCGTCCTTCATCGCGTCGGCGGTCGGGAAGCGCTCGGCCGGGTTCTTCCGCAGGGCGCGGGCGACGAGCGCGTCCACGCCCGGCGTCACCACCCGGTTGAGCCCGGAGGGGGCCGGCGGCATCTCCTGGACGTGCTGGTAGGCGATGGACAGCGGGGAGTCGCCGTCGAAGGGCAGCCGCCCGGTGAGCAGCTCGAAGAGCATGCAGCCCACCGAGTACAGGTCGGAGCGCTCGTCCACGCCCCGGCCCAGCGCCTGCTCGGGGGAGAGGTACTGCGGGGTGCCGACCACCATGCCGGTCTGCGTCATCGACGTGACGCCGGACTGCATCGCGCGGGCGATGCCGAAGTCCATCACCTTGACGACGCCGCGGCGGGTCAGCATCACGTTGCCCGGCTTGATGTCGCGGTGGACCAGGCCCACGCTGTGGCTCTCCGAGAGCGCCGCCAGCACGTCGGAGACGATCTTCAGGGCCTTCTCCGTCGGCATCGCGCCGAACTGCGCGATGTCCTCGTCGAGTACCGTGCGCAGCGGCTTGCCCTCGACGTACTCCATGACGATGTACGGCACGACGGCGCCGTCGACGGTGTCCTCGCCGGAGTCGAAGACCGAGACGATGTTGGGGTGGTTGAGCTTCGCGACGGCCTGCGCCTCACGCCGGAACCGCTCGCGGAAGGACTGTTCGCGCCCGAGATCGGTGTGCAGGGTCTTGACGGCCACGGGCCGGTCGAGCACGGTGTCATGGGCCAGGTGCACCGAGGCCATGCCCCCCTGTCCCAGCAGGTCGCGCAGTACGTAGCGGCCACCGCCGACCGAACGCCCCGCATGCGTGCCCTGCGCGCCGTCCCCGCCCATACGTACCCGCCCCTTGAACGTCCCCCCGAGCGCACCAGGCGCACAAAGGCGTGTCCCGACCCTGACCGCCAAGTCTGCCCGACCCCCTACTCAGGTCAAGTTCGTTGACCTGTTCGTCACCGGATGCGTATGAATCCCTTCACAAGTGGCTCAGCCACACGACCGCCGCGGAACGCGGTAGCGTGGTGCGCCGGAGGACCCTGTACGGCGACGATCGACGGCGAGGACTGATGGCACAGACGACAGCCGCCGGCGGCACGGACGAGCCCTCTGCCGGTGGTGCGGGAGTGCCCGATTCGCCGGAGCACTGGGGCGCCTCGGGCCTGGTGGGTGACGGCCGTTACCGGCTGACCGGACGGCTGGGCCGCGGCGGCATGGCGGAGGTCTTCGCCGCCGAGGACGTACGGCTCGGGCGGACGGTGGCGGTGAAGCTGCTGCGCTCGGACCTGGCGGAGGACCCGGTCTCCAAGGCCCGCTTCACGCGCGAGGCGCAGTCCGTCGCCGGGCTCAACCACCACGCGGTGGTGGCGGTCTACGACACCGGCGAGGACGTCACGCCGAACGGCACCGTCCCGTACATCGTCATGGAGCTGGTCGAGGGCAGGACCATCCGCGACCTGCTGGTCGGCTCGGACGAGCCGCCGCCGGTGGACCAGGCTCTGATCATCGTCTCGGGCGTGCTGGAGGCACTGGCCTACAGCCACGCGCACGGCATCGTGCACCGGGACATCAAGCCCGCGAACGTCATCATCACCAACACCGGCGCGGTGAAGGTGATGGACTTCGGCATCGCGCGGGCGCTGCACGGCGCCTCCACCACGATGACCCAGACCGGCATGGTGATGGGCACCCCGCAGTACCTGTCGCCGGAGCAGGCGCTCGGCAAGACCGTCGACGCGCGCTCCGACCTGTACGCGACGGGCTGCCTGCTGTACGAACTCCTGGCGCTGCGACCGCCGTTCACCGGTGAGACCCCGCTTTCGGTGGTCTACCAGCACGTGCAGGACGAGGCCCGCCCGCCGTCGCAGACCAGCGACCGCGTGCCGCCGGAGCTGGACGGCCTGGTGCTGCACGCGCTGGCCAAGCACCCCGACGACCGTTTCCAGACGGCCGAGGAGATGCGCGGCGTCGTCCAGTACGCGCTGGGCATGCTGCACGACCGCGGCGGCCACACGGGCACCTGGGACACCGGTTTCGTGCCGGTGCACAACGGGGGTTCCACGCCGGCGATGGGCATGCCGGGCCAGTACGCCCAGCCGCACCCGGAGCACACCACGGCCGAGTTCCAGGCCCCGCTGCTGCTCGGGCCGCCCGGGGGCGACGGCGGCGACCACGGCGACCCCGGTTACGGCGATCCGCGTCCGCCCGGTGGGGGCGACGGCAACCGCTGGGTGAAACCGGCCCTGTTCGTGATCGCGGCCGTGCTCGCGGTGGCGCTCGGCGTCTGGTTCGCGGTCGCCCACTCCGGTGGCGGCGCCAAGCCCCCGACCGACCACGTGACGCCGACGCAGTCGCAGACGACGAAGCAGTCCTCGGAGCCGAACGGGGAGCCCACGCAGGGCAGTACGCAGGACACCACGGGCACGGTCTCCGGCGAGCCGCCGAGCAGCTCGACCCCGTCACTGTCCTCGACGCCCTCGTGGACACCCTCGCCGAGCCAGCCGACCACGACCGCGCCGACCACCCCGGCCACCTCCGCGCCGCCCAGCACGACGCCCAGCGCGCCGTCTTCGGGTGACGCCAGCGAGGGCGGCAGCGGTGAGCCGGCCGGTGGCAACGGCGGGACCGCGGGCAACGGCGGCGCCGGCGGCTCGGGGGGCGACGGCGGTGACTCCGCCGCGGGCACCGACGGCGCGGGCGGCGTCACTCCGTGAAGGCGTCCATGACGGCCTCGTACGCCCCCGTCCACCAGACGATCAGGGCGGACGAGGCCGGGAAGAGCGGGTCGGCGCGCCGGTCGTCGCGCAGGTAGCGCCAGCTCAGCATCCAGAAGTCGTTGAGCCGTTCCCACCACACGCGGTGCACGGCGGCCGCGAGTTCGGCCTCCGGGACGTCGGCGGCGCGGCGGTAGGCGCGCGCGTAGGCGCGGATCTTGTCCAGTTCCAGGGTGCCGCCGGGCGTCACGAAGAAGATGGCGGCGGCCCGCACCGCCTCCTCCGCGCGCGGCTGCACGTCGAGCCGGTCCCAGTCGACGATGGCGACGGGCTCGTCCTCGCGGTAGAGCAGGTTCAGCGGGTGGAAGTCGCCGTGCACCCACCCGGTGACGGGTTCGGCCGCGTCGGGTTCCGGCGGACGCCGGTGGGCGTGCCGGTCGAGCAGCGCGCGCCGCTCCACCAGCCGGTACTCGGCGAGTTCGTCGAAGGCCTCGCGCGGCGCCTGGTCGCGCACCCGCCGCAGCAGCGTCCGGATGAGGGCGTAGGTGTCCTGCGGATCGGCGCCGGCGTGACCCCCCGCCGGGCGGCCCGGCTCCTCGCCGGGGGCGGGCTGCACTTGTGCGAGCAGGGTGTGGACGAGGCCGAGCAGGGCGCCCAGCCGCCGGGACTCGGCGGTGGTCAGTTCGCTGCCGTCGCGGTGCCGGCCCTCGATCCAGGGGTAGAGGGCGAAGCGGCGTCCGTCGAGTTCGGCGACGGTGCGGCCGTCGGAGTCGGGCAGCGGCGGGGCGACGGGCAGGCCGAGTGCGCCCAGGCGCTGGGTGGCGCGGTGCTGGCGGGCGATGACCGCGGAGTCGGCGGTGGCGGGTTCGACGTACAGCTTGAGGAAGAAGCTGCCGCGGGTGGTGGCCAGCCGGAAGCCCTTGTTGAGTAGGCCCGTGGCCACGGGTTCGCAGGACAGCGGATCGCCGGCGTCGGCGTATCGGCGCAGCAGGGCGTGCAGGGTCCCGCCGGAGGGCGGCGCCGTCGCCGTACTCCCGATCACCAGGCAGATGCTAGATCATTTCGGTGGTGGACTCGCGGGTCGAGGCGTACGTACACATAGCCCGGTGACGGGGTTGTATCGTTTCGAGTTTCTGTGCCGAAAAGTGCCCGCTGCTCGTCCGAGGGCTCGAAGGCCCGCGCCGTCCCGAGGAACTGCACCGCCCACCCTGCCTCCACGTCGTCCGCCTGGTAGGCGACGACGGTGCCGTCCACGCCCCAGGCGCGGCGGGTGCGGATCAGTACGGCGCCGTCGTGGACGACGTGCCGTGCGACGGCGATGTACGGCAGGGCCCGGCGGGTCAGCGCCAGCCGTCCGTACCGGACCCTTTCCAGCAACGCCAGCGCAGCGTGCCCCTCCTCGAACTCCATGGCTCCCACCTTGCCGGGGCGGTGGGCCGCCGGCGCAGAGCACTCCGCCCCCAGCTGCGGGGCCGATGGTCCCTTACCGGTCGGAATCGGGCGGCGGAACGGCGATGCCGGGAATGCCGAGCAGGCGGTCGCGCAGCACCGGGAAGTCGGCACGGGTCTTGGCGACGAGGCCGGGGTCGAGGTCGACGGTGAGGACCTCCTCGCCGGCGCCCGCCTCGCCGAGGACCGCGCCCCAGGGGTCGACGACCAGGCTGTGCCCGGCGAGCTCGACGCCGGCGTGCGTCCCGGCGGTTCCGCAGGCCAGGACGAAGGCCTGGGACTCCACGGCACGGGCGCGGGCGAGCAGGGTCCAGTGCTCGCGGCGCCGCGCGGGCCAGCCGGCGGGGAGGACGAGGAGTTCCGCGCCCGCGTCGACCAGCAGCCGGAACTGCTCGGGGAAGCGCAGGTCGTAGCAGGTGGCGAGGCCCACGCCGATGCCCTGGACCTCGGCGGTCACGATCCGGTCGCCGCCGCTCATGAGCACGGCCTCGCCGCGGTCGAAGCCGAAGCGGTGGATCTTGCGGTAGGTCGCCCGCAGTGCGCCGTCCGGGGAGAAGAGCAGGGAGGTGTTGTACAAGGAGCCGTCCGCGGCCCGTTCGACGACGGAGCCCGCGTGGAGCCAGACCCCGGCGTCGAGCGCGGCGGCGCTCATGACCTCGGCGGTGGGCCCGTCGAGCGGTTCGGCCTCGGTCTCGAAGAGGTCGGCGGCGAAGGCGCCGACCGGCCAGAGCTCGGGCAGCACGACCAGGTCGGAGCCGGCCCGGTCGCGGACGAGTGCGGCGGCGCGTTCGCGCCGGGCGTGCACCGGTTCCGCCGGGTCGACGTCGATCTGGATCAGGGAAACGCGCACGGTACCACCGCCCATGAGTCGGGACATCCTGCCGGGCCTACGATCGTCACACGAAAGCACTCCCGTGGTGTCACTGCGCAGCGTAATTTAAGGCGCACACCACGACCGCGCACCGACCGTCGAGGGGTCCCGTGACCGGCACCGTCCACAGCCAGCTCCAGCCGTACATCGACGCCTGGACCCACTCCATAGAATCCATGGCCGAGTTGGTCCGCCCCGTTCCGGCGGGTGCATGGAACCGGCCGACCGAGTGCCCCTACTGGTCCGTCCGTGACGTTGTGTCACACGTGATCGGTTTTGAATGCGAACTGCTCGGCGATCCTCGCCCGATCCACACACTTCCGAGCGATCTGCGTCACATGACGTCAGAGTACGCCCGCTACGTGGAGGTGCCGGTCGACAAGCGGCGTCACCACACCGCGCCCGAGGTGGTCGGGGAGCTCGACTACACGATCATCCGCCGGTCCCGCCAGCTGCGGAACGAGACCCGCGGGCCGCAGGACACCGTCCGCGGTCCGATGGGCAAGGAGACCACCCTCGAAGAGCTGCTGAAGTGGCGGATCTTCGACGTCTGGGTGCACGAGCAGGACCTGCGCCGCGCGCTGGGCGAGCCGGGCAACCTGGACTCCCCCGCCGCGGCCTACGCCCGTGACTGGATCCTGGCCGAGCTGCCGCGGGTCGTCGCCGAGCGGGCGGCCGCCCCGGCCGGTTCCGCGGTCGTCTTCGACATCCACGGCGAGCAGGAGTTCATGCGCACCGTCCGGGTCGGTCCCGACGGCAAGGGCTCGATCGACGGCAGCGTCTCCCTGGGCCCCGCGGTGACGATGACCATGGACTGGGAGACCTTCCTGCGGCTGACCTGCGGCCGCACGCGGGCCAAGGCGGTCGAGGACCGGATGAAGATCGAGGGCGACCAGGCGCTGGCCGAGGCGATCCTCGCCAACATCGCGGTCACGCAGTGAGCCAGGAGGGGGCGTTCACGTCCCGGCCGGCACGTGGACGCTCTCGACGCGGCTGACGGCGATCCGCTGCCGTTCCAGCCGCGCGGCCCGGCCGCGCAGCCGCAGGATCTGGACCACGCCGAGCGCCTGGAGGACGAACACGCTGCTCCAGGCGATCCGGTAGTCGCCGCCGCTTGCGTCCAGCAGGACGCCGATGGCCAGCAGCGTGGCCATCGAGGCGGTGAAGCCGCCGATGTTGACGATGCCGGACGCCGTGCCGAAACGCTCCGGGGGGTTCGCCGGGCGGGCGAAGTCGAAGCCGATCATCGACGCCGGCCCGCAGGTCCCCAGGACGACGCAGAGCAGCGCCAGCAGCCACAGCGGGGCGTGCTCGGCGGGCCACGCCAGGACCACCGCCCACATCAGGGCGGTGGCGCCGACGACGCCCAGGGTGAGCGGCATCCGGGCGCCGTGGTGGCGGCCGATGATCTGGCCGAAGAGCATTCCGAAGACCATGTTGGCCACGACGACCACGGTCAGCAGGGTGCCGGCCGCCTCACGGGACAGCCCCTGCGCCTGCACCAGGTACGGCAGGCCCCACAGCAGCAGGAACACCATGCCGGAGAACTGCGTGGTGAAGTGCGTCCACATCCCGAGCCGGGTGCCCGGCTCCCGCCAGGCCGCCGCGATCTGCCGCTTCACATAACCGCGCCCGTGGTGCTCGGCGGGGGCGGGCTCGAAGCCCTCGGGGTGGTCCTTCATGAAGAGCAGGACGAGGACGAGGACGAGCGCGCCGCCGAGCGCCGTGCCGACGAAGGTCGGCGTCCAGCCCGCGGAGTGCAGCAGCCGCGCCAGCAGCACGGTGCTGAGCAGGTTGCCCGCGACGCCGAACAGCGCCGCGCCCTGCGCGATCATCGGCCCCCTGCGGGCCGGGAACCACCGCGAACCCAGCCGCAGCACGCTGACGAACGTCATCGCGTCGCCGCAGCCCAGCACCGCGCGGGCGGTCAGGGCCATGCCGTACGAGTGCGACAGGGCGAAGCCGAGCTGGCCCGCGGTGAAGAGCACGATGCCGATGGTCAGCACGCGCTTGGTGCCGAGCCGGTCGACCATCAGGCCGACGGGTATCTGCATGCCGGCGTAGACCAGCACCTGCAGGATCGAGAACGTGGACAGCGCGGACGCGCCTATGTGGAAGCGTTCGGCGGCGTCGATGCCGGCGACGCCGAGGCTGGTGCGGTGCACGACCGCGACCATGTAGACGAGGGTGCCGATGCCCCAGACCCCGACCGCCCTGACGCCGCCGGGTGGTTCACCGGTGGTGGTGCCGATCGATGCCATTACTCCCCCCGGGCCAGATGGTTCACCCAGCTGACGTGGCGTTCGACCAGAGCGGCGGCCGCGCCGGCGTCCCCGGCGCGCAACGCGTCGAGGATCTCGGTGTGTTCGGTGATGTTCTTGGCGATGCGGCCGGGGTCGGCGTGCATGGTCGCCACCCCCATCCGCAGCTGACGGTCCCTCAACTGGTCGTACAGATGGGACATGATGCGGTTGCCGGCGGCGCGCACGATCTCGGCGTGAAAGCTCCGGTCCGCCATGGCGAAGGCGGCCAGGTCGCCGGTGGCCGCGTGGCCGCGCTGCTCCTCCAGCAACTGCTGCAGCCGGGACAGCAGCCACGGCGGGACGGGCTCCAGTTTCAGCACCGCGTGCCGTTCCACCAGCAGCCGGGTCTCCACGACGTCGGCGATCTCCTGCGCGGAGACCGGCAGCACCAGGGCGCCCTTCTTCGGGTACAGCTTCAGCAGCCCCTCGGCCTCCAGGCGCAGCAGGGCCTCGCGCACCGGGGTCCGCGACACGCCCACCGCCTCGGCGAGCTCGCCCTCGCTCAGGAGGGTGCCGCCCTCGTAGCTGCGGTCCAGGACGGCTCGCTTGACGTGGGTGTAGACCCGCTCGGCGGCGGGCGGCTGCTTGGCGGCCGGCTCGGCGGCGGCGGTCGCGACGGGGCTCTGGTTCATGATGCGCACATCATAGATACAACAGGTATGCGCCGGCAGCTCACGTCCGCGATACGGACGGGCACGGACCGTGAGCCGTCAGTTTCCGGCCGTTCCCGGCGTGCCGGGGCCCTCCGGGCGCTGGTCGGGCCGCTCGGATCGTTCGGGCCGCTCGGGGTGCAGCCGGGCGACGTAGGCCGCGGCCTGGGTGCGGCGCTGCATGCCGAGCTTGGCCAGCAGCGAGGAGACGTAGTTCTTGACCGTCTTCTCGGCCAGGTGCAGCCGCTCGCCTATCTGCCGGTTGGTGAGTCCCTCGCCGATCAGGTCGAGGATGCGCTTCTCCTGCTCGGTGAGGTCGGACAGGCGGTCCTCGGCCTTCTCGGCGCCGCCCCCGCGCAGCCGCTCCATCACCCGGGCGGTCGCGGCGGGATCCAGCAGCGACCTGCCCGCGGCGACGTCCCGCACGGCGCCCACCAGGTCGCTGGCGCGGATGTCCTTGAGCACGTAACCGGCCGCGCCCGCCATGATCGCGTCGAAGAGCGCCTCGTCGTCCGCGTACGAGGTGAGCATCAGGCACTTGGTCTCCGGCTGCCGGGACCGGACCTCCCGGCACACCTCGACCCCGCTGCCGTCCGGCAGCCGGACGTCCAGCAGCGCCACGTCGGGCCGTACCGCGGGCAGCCGCGCCAGCGCCTCGGCGGCCGTGCCGGCCTCGCCGACGACCTCGATGCCGGGCTCCGCGGAGAGCAGTTCGTGCACCCCCCGCCGTACGACTTCGTGATCGTCGAGCAGGAATACCGCGATTGTCGACTTTTCGGGCACAACTTCAGCGTTGCACACCCGACCACAGCCGACCTCTTACGCAGATTCGATCCGCGGGATACCGTGCCGTTGTCCCGGTGGCCTGCGAGAACGTCCATTTACTAGGAAATCCAACCAAAACCGCAGGTAGAACCCTCTTCGCGCGAAAGCGGGAGGTGTGGGTAACGTTCACTTCGCAGGGCTGCCTGCCGGGGTCCATCAACACTTCCGGCTCGGCCGTGCCGCACACACCCCGTGCGCCGCGACGAGACGGTAGGAGCCGCACTGGCCGCCGGCGGATCCCGGGGGCCGGACAGACGGAGGAGCAAGCGTGAGCGTGAAAAGCACTGCCGCGAAGCCCCGTACGCCCCGTACGGGCACCCGCGGTGGCGCGAAGCGCCGTGAGGCCGAGCCGGAGCTGGTACAGCTCCTGACTCCCGAGGGCGATCGCGTCGAGCACAGTGAGTACTCCATCGACCTGAGCCCCGAAGAGCTGCGCGGTCTGTACCGGGACATGGTCCTGACCCGCCGTTTCGACGCGGAGGCCACGTCCCTGCAGCGACAGGGCGAGCTCGGTCTGTGGGCCTCGCTGCTCGGCCAGGAGGCCGCGCAGATCGGCTCGGGCCGGGCGACCCGGCAGGACGACTACGTCTTCCCCACCTACCGCGAGCACGGCGTCGCCTGGTGCCGCGGGGTGGACCCGGTCAATCTGCTGGGCATGTTCCGCGGGGTCAACCACGGCGGGTGGGACCCCAACGAGAACAACTTCCACCTGTACACGATCGTCATCGGCTCCCAGACGCTGCACGCCACCGGCTACGCCATGGGCGTCGCCAAGGACGGCGCGGACTCCGCCGTCATCGCCTACTTCGGCGACGGCGCCTCCAGCCAGGGCGACGTCGCGGAGGCCTTCACCTTCGCGGCCGTCTACAACGCCCCCGTGGTCTTCTTCTGCCAGAACAACCAGTGGGCGATCTCGGAGCCCACCGAGAAGCAGAGCCGCGTCCCGATCTACCAGCGCGCCGCCGGCTTCGGCTTCCCGGGCGTGCGGGTGGACGGCAACGACGTCCTCGCGGTGCTCGCGGTCACGCGCGCCGCCCTGGAGCACGCCCGTTCCGGCCAGGGCCCGATGCTGGTCGAGGCCTTCACGTACCGCATGGGCGCCCACACCACCTCCGACGACCCCACCCGCTACCGCCTCGACGAGGAGCGCGAGCAGTGGGAGAGCAAGGACCCGATCCTGCGGCTGCGGGCCTACCTGGAGAAGCAGGGCATCGCGGACGAGGCGTTCCTCGCCGGGATCGAGGAGGAGAGCCTCGCCCTGGGCAAGCGGGTCCGCGAGGCCGTGCGCGCCATGCCCGACCCCGACCCCATGTCGATCTTCGAGAACGTCTACGCCGACGGACACGCGCTGGTCGACGAGGAGCGCGCCCAGTTCGCCGAGTACCTCGCCGCCTTCGAGGAGGGCCACTGACATGGCAACGATGACCATCGCCAAGGCCCTCAACGAGGCACTGCGCAAGGCCCTGGACACCGACCCCAAGGTCGTCCTCATGGGCGAGGACATCGGCAAGCTCGGCGGTGTCTTCCGGATCACCGACGGCCTGCAGAAGGACTTCGGCGAGGAGCGGGTCATCGACACCCCGCTCGCCGAGTCCGGCATCGTCGGCACCGCGATCGGCCTGGCCCTGCGCGGCTACCGCCCGGTCGTGGAGATCCAGTTCGACGGCTTCGTCTACCCCGCGTACGACCAGATCGTCACCCAGCTCGCCAAGATGCACGCGCGCGCCCTGGGCAAGATCAAGCTGCCGGTCGTCATCCGCATCCCGTTCGGCGGCGGCATCGGCGCGGTGGAGCACCACAGCGAGTCGCCCGAGGCGTACTTCGCGCACACCGCCGGACTCAAGGTCGTCACCCCGTCGACCCCGCAGGACGCCTACTGGATGCTGCAGCAGGCGATCGAGTCCGACGACCCGGTGATCTTCCAGGAGCCCAAGCGCCGTTACTGGGACAAGGGCGAGGTGGACACCGAGTCCATCCCCGCTCCGCTGCACAAGGCCCGTACGGTCCTGGAGGGCACCGACCTCACGCTGGTCGCCTACGGCCCGATGGTGAAGGTCTGCCTGGAAGCCGCCGCCGCGGCCGCCGAGGAGGGCCGTAGCCTGGAGGTGGTCGACCTCCGCTCCCTGTCGCCGATGGACTTCGACGCGATCCAGGCCTCGGTCGAGAAGACCCGCCGCCTGGTCGTCGTGCACGAGGCCCCGGTGCAGCTCGGCACCGGCGCGGAGATCGCGGCCAGGATCACCGAGCGGTGCTTCTACCACCTCGAGGCACCCGTGCTGCGGGTCGGCGGGTTCCACACGCCGTACCCCCCGGCCCGGGTCGAGGAGGAGTACCTGCCGGGCCTGGACCGCGTACTCGACGCGGTCGACCGCGCACTGGCGTACTGAGGAGAGGGTTGTGACGACAGTGGCAGCACCGCAGCGCTTCCGCGAGTTCAAGATGCCGGACGTCGGCGAGGGACTCACGGAGGCGGAGATCCTCAAGTGGTACGTCAAGCCCGGTGACACGGTCACCGACGGTCAGGTGGTCTGCGAGGTCGAGACCGCCAAGGCCGCCGTCGAGCTGCCGATCCCCTTCGACGGGGTCGTGCACGAACTGCGCTTCCCCGAGGGCGAGACGGTCGACGTCGGCACGGTGATCATCGCCGTGGACACCGGCCAGGGCGAGGCGGAGGAAGCACCGGTGGCCGTGGCGGCCCCCGCGCAGGCCGCCGCCCCCGCCCCCGCGGGCGCCGAGCCCGAGCAGAAGCGGCAGCCCGTGCTGGTCGGCTACGGCGTCGCCGCCTCGTCGACCAAGCGCCGCCCGCGCAAGCAGTCCGCCGTGCCGGCGCAGGGCGCCGCCGCCGGCGCGCTCCAGGCCGAGCTCAACGGACACGCCCCGGCCGCCCCGGCCGTGCCCGCGGTTCCGACGGCGTTCGCGCCGGCCGAGGCGCGTCCGCTGGCCAAGCCGCCGGTGCGCAAGCTCGCCAAGGACCTCGGCGTGGACCTGGCCGGGATCACCCCGACCGGTCCCCAGGGCACCATCACCCGCGAGGACGTCCAGAACGCGGTCGCTCCGGCGGTCCAGGCCGCACCCGCGGCCGTTCCGGCCGCCGCGGCCACGGCGGCCTTCGAGGCGCCCTCCACGGCGACCTCGGTGAGCACCGCCCCCCTGGAGACCCGGGTCCCGATCAAGGGCGTCCGCAAGGCCACGGCCGCGGCGATGGTGGCCAGCGCCTTCACCGCGCCGCACGTGACCGAGTTCGTCACCTTCGACATCACCCGCACCATGCGGCTGGTCCAGGAGCTCAGGACCGACCCGGCCTTCACCGGCCTCAAGGTCAGCCCGCTCCTGATCGTCGCCAAGGCCCTGCTCGTGGCGATCCGGCGTAATCCGGAGATCAACGCCGCCTGGGACGAGGCGAACCAGGAGATCGTCCACAAGGGATACGTCAACCTCGGCATCGCCGCGGCCACCCCGCGCGGCCTGATCGTCCCCAACATCAAGGACGCCCAGGCCAAGACGCTGCCCGAACTGGCCACCGCCCTCGGTGAACTCGTCGCCACCGCGCGTGAGGGCAAGACCTCCCCCGCCGCCATGCAGGGCGGCACGGTCACCATCACCAACGTCGGTGTCTTCGGCATCGACACCGGCACCCCCATCCTCAACCCCGGGGAGTCCGCGATCCTCGCCTTCGGCGCGGTCAAGGACATGCCCTGGGTCCACAAGGGCAAGGTCAAGCCCCGCCAAGTCACCACGCTCGCGCTCTCCTTCGACCACCGCCTGGTGGACGGCGAGCTCGGCTCCAGGGTCCTCGCCGACGTCGCGGCGGTCCTGGAGTACCCCAAGCGCCTGATGACCTGGGCCTGATCACCCCCGTCACACCATCGAGAAGGGCCCGGACGTGTGTGCGTCCGGGCCCTTCTCCCGCGTGTCGCCCCCCACGCGGGCCGGATCTGTGACGTCATACGGCCATGGCGGTATCCATCTCGCTGATCCTGCTGCTGGCAGTCCTCACGCTGGTGCTCCTGCGCGCCAAGTCGCTGAAGGTCTCCCACGCCCTGCTCTGCATGCTCCTCGGCTTCTGCCTCGCGAGCTCCAGCCTGGCCCCCACCATCCACTCCGGACTCGTCGCCACCACCGACGTCGTGGGCGACCTACGCCCCTGAGCCGCTGTTCTGTCACACCCCTCCGGCAGACTCCGCCGGTGTATGGACACCGGACAGTTCTGGCAGCTCATCCACGACGCCCGAGGCCAAGTCGCCGACCCCACGGACCCCGAGGCGGTCGCCGCAGGCGCCGGCGGGCCGCTCGCCGGGCAGTCCCCGGAGCGCATCGTCGCCGCCCAGCAGGTCCTGTGGGACCTCATGGCGGCCTCCTACCGTGCGCCCCTGTGGGCCGCCGCCCACCTGATCAACGGCGGGTGTTCCGGCGACGGTTTCGACTACGTCCGCGGCTGGCTGATCACCCAGGGCCGCGAGGTCCTCGGCCGCGCCGTCCGTCCGTGCGGCGTGCGCCGGCACCGGCCCGGACCTGGGGTGCGAGGCGACCTCGCCATCGTCTGGGACGCGCACCTGACGGCGACCGGCGAGGAACTTCCCGGTGACGTGTTCACCATCAGCTACCCGGACCTCGACCCCGCCTGGCGCTTCGGCTTCGGCGACCCGGCCGAGATGGCCCGCCGCCTGCCGGCTCTGAGCGCGCTCTGACGCGGAAGTCCGCTCGGGACCGGGATAAAGGCGAGCTGCCCGTGAAACGTCTGTGCGATCATCCTCTCCGGCTCACCACGCGCCGCACACACGTCCGCCGTCAGGGCGGACCCGACGCACCCATGCGTCACAACAGACCGCTCCGGGGGGAACGGAATGCCTCGACACCCGCGTACCACGGGCAGACCCGCGCCGTACGCCGCACTGCTGCTCGTCCTGTCGGCCCTGCTGGCGGCCCTGCTGCCGGTGGGCGCGGCACCGGCGTACGCCGATACCGCCGCGGAACCCGGCGACTGCGCCGTCCTGCCGCTTGCCCCGTTCGGCGACCCGGGGTCCGCGGTGGCCTCGGCGACCCTTCCCGAGGACGGCACCGTCTGCTACACCTTCACCGCTGAGCAGCCGGGGCTGCACCGGGTCCTGGTGCACGACCTCCACGGCGAGACCGGCGCCCAGGTGTACGACGGCGCCGCCCCGCTGAACTGCTACGACGCGGAGTGGGGCAGCGCGGGCTGGTGCGAACTGCCCCACGCGGGCGCCTACACCGTCACGGTTGCCAACTACGGGTGGACCACGGATACGTTCGACCTCGCGGTGGTCGCTCTCGCCACGACCGCGAACTGCGGGCCGGAGACCGGCACGTCGTGGGACACCCCGGCCGTGGACGTGTCCGTGCCCGGCCCGCTGGGGATGGCGTGCGTGCCGTTCACCGGCACGGCGGGCGAACGGGTCCTGCTGTACGCGGACGGCACCACCCTGTACGCCGGAGCCACGTCTTGGATCACGGACGCGACCGGGGCGCGCATCTGCCCGCACTTCAACGAGGACGACAGCATCGGCTGTGTGCTGCCCGGTGACGGCCCGTACCGGGTACTCAGGCAGGTCACCGGGACCGGCGAAGGGTCGCCGGCCGAGCACACCGTCGCCGTTCGCCGGCTGTCGGACCCCGCCGGCTGCGAGACCGTCCCGCTCAACACCTTCGGCTCCGGGCCCACGGCGACCACCCCGGGCACCGAGTGCAAGGTCTTCACGGCGCCGAAGGCCGGACGCTACGACGTGTACCAGGTCTCCTCCGACAGCCGTTCCGGGACCGATGTCTACGACCGGGCCGGCAAGAGCGTCTGCCGTTCCTGCGAGCTGCCCGCGGGCACCTACACCGTGCTCACCGATCAGTCGACCCTCATCCTCGACCGCTCCTCCACCGCAGGCTGCCGGCCCGCCGGACTGGGCACGTACCACGGCGAACTCGGCGAGGTCGGCGAGGTCGACTGCCTGACGCTGTCCCTCCCCGAGGGGGCCCGGATGGCGGCGCTGCGGCCCCTGAGCACGACCGGCCCGAGCATCGACGTCGTCGTGGTCGACGCCGAGGGCGTACAGCGGTGCGACGGGACGGACCTCGCCCAGGGCTCGTGCGCGCTCACCGGCACGGGCCCGTTCCGCGCCCTGGTCTCCACCACGACTCAGTCCACGCCCACGGGTCCGTACGACCTCGCCTTCCACCGGACGGACGACGCGAGCGGCTGCCAGGTCTTCCCGGCCGGCGACTTCACCGCCGCCAGTGCCTCGGCCGGATTCGGAACCGGCGACGGTGCCTTCTCCCACTGCCTGACCATTCCGGCCGACGACCACAGCGCGATGGAGACCCTGCACCTGCGCGCGGCTCCGGGGACCACGGGCACGGCACGTTTCTCGGTCCTGGACGCCGACGGGAAGCAGGTGTGCTCCGCGGGGCCCTCGCTGCTGACCTGGGTCGCCTGCGGCCTCACTCCGGGTGTGGCGCACACCGTGCTGGTCACCGGCCGGGAGACCGCTGCGACCTACACCCTCGTCCGCCGCGACGTCACGGCGACCGCCAAGGGCTGCACCGCCAACCCGGCGACCGCGGTGGGCGGTCCGTCCACGGGCGGGGCACTGGGCGTGCCGGGCGAGACGGTGTGCCGGCAGGTCACCACGGCGAACGCGGGGGACACCCTGCACGTCAATGTCCGTGACGCACTCGGCACCGCGAACTCGTACGTCTTCGACGCCGACGGCAAGAGCCTCTGCCTTCGTGCCAACTCGTCCTGCGCCGTGAGCGGTTCGACTCGCTACCAGGTGCTGGTCACGGTCCCGTCCTCCCTGAAGGCCGCCTCCTCCTACCGATTCGACGCCCTGCGCATCGCCACGCCGCAGGGCCCGGCGCCCGAGTGCGGCACGGTCCCGAACATCAGTTACGGGTACGGGCCCGTCACCGGCACCCTCGACGAGCAGCACACCGCCGTCTGCGCGGCGCTGCCCACCGCCTACCACGACCGCTTCGACGTCCCCGTGACCGACACCGCCGGCGCCACCGAGACCGCGGTGCCCGCCCTCTACGACGAGAGCCTCGACAACGGCTGCACGCTGTACATCCCCAGCGGGTACCAGTGCTCGGTGAACGAGCCGGCCACGGCGAAGACGACCCCGAGCGTCTTCGTCCTCGGCCTCCCCGAGAAGGCGGCGCAGACCTCCTACCGGGCCGAACTCGTCTGCACGTCCGGACCCTGCGGCACCGAGAGGATCGGCGTCACGGGGGTGACCCCGACCACGGGTCCGAGCGGCGGCAGAACCACCGTCACGGTGACGGGCAGCGCCCTGCACCAGGACGACAAGGTCCGGATCTACCGGTCCGGCGGTACCCCGATCACCGCCACCACGGTCTCGGTCTCGGCCGACCGCAGGACCCTGACCGCCGTGCTGGACCTCAGCGGGGTCGCCCCCGGCACCTTGAGCCTCAGCGTCTTCACCCACGACGGCTGGGAGCGTCAGCAGGGCACCTTCACCGTCACCGAGCAGCCCGCGTTGAAGGCCACCACCGCCCCGGCGGTCAAGGGCACGGTCCGGGTCGGCGAGAAGCTCACCGCCTCCCCCGGCACGTGGTCGGCCGCGCCCGAGGCGTACGCCTACCAGTGGAGGGCCGACGGTACGGCGATCTCCGGCGCCACCGGGTCGGCGTACACGGTGCCGTCCTCGCTGCTGGGCAAGAAGCTCACCGTGACGGTGACGGCCCGCCGCGCCGGTTACCGCGACGGCACTGCCACCACCCCCTCCGCCACCGTCGCGAAGGGGCTCGCGCCCAAGGCCACCGCCCACCCGGCGATCAAGGGAACCGTGCGGGTCGGCGTCAAGCTCACCGCGGCCCCCGGCACGTGGTCGCCCGCCCCGTCCTCCTACGCCTACCAGTGGAAGGCCGACGGCAAGGCGATCTCCGGGGCGACGAAATCCACGTACACGGTCCCGGCCTCGCTGGCGGGCAGGAAGCTGTCCCTGACGGTGACCGCCCGCCGCGCGGGATGCAGTGACGGCTCCGCCACCACGTCCGCGGTCACGGTCGCCAGGGGCCTCGCGCCCAAGGCCACCAAGCTCCCGGCGATCTCGGGCACCGCCAAGGTGGGCCGCACGCTCACCGCGGGGCACGGTACCTGGTCGCCCGCGCCGACCTCGTACCGCTACCAGTGGTACGCGAACGGCAAGGCGATCGCGGGCGCGACCAAGTCCACGCTGGTCCTGAAGTCCGCCCAGCGGGGCAAGAGGATCACCGTCAAGGTGAGCGCCGTACGCACCGGCCACTCCACCGGGTCGGCCACGAGCAGGGCGACGCCGACCGTCGCCCGCTGAGCCGTCCCGCTGCCCGCTCCCGCTCCCGTCCGCCCCCGGCCGCCAACACGCGGCCGGGGGCGGACGCGTTCATCCGGCGGAGTGCCCGTCCCCCACCTGGTGCTCGACCCGGTGCCGGATGTACGCGTCGGGGTGGGAGCGGGCGATGGCCACCGCCGCGTGCACCAGATCGTGCAGTTCCGGCGGATAGGCGGATGTGCGCAGCGGCAGTTCCGGGAGGATGCTGCGGCGGACGTCGAGGTGCTCGTTCTCCACGAACTCCCGCAGCGCGGCCTGGTGCCACTTCGCGACCAGGGCCCGACCGTCCTCGGGCTCCTCCCGGTCGGCGGTGCGGGGTTCCTCCGCCCGCACGAGCGGCATCCGCAGCGGCAGGGCGGTCCAGTACCAGGCCCGTGCGGCGCCCGCCCGTTCCGGATCCGTGCCCGTCCGCAGGTACCGCAGCAGCGCGGCCCGGACGCGCCGGTACCCGAAAGCGTTCAGGGCGGGCTCGACGAACTGACGGTCGAAGCTCGGATCCGGGTCGTGGACGGCCGCCCTGAGCAGCACGTCGAAGGACTCCTCGGAGAGGCTCAGCCCCCGGCGGCACGCCGCACGCAGCGCCGTCCGGACACGGTGCTCCCAGGCTCGTTCGCCCCCGGGCACAGGGCCCGGCTCCGGCCGGGCAGGGACGTCGAGCCGCAGGAGGCGGGCGACGTCCGCCAGACACCGCGAGAACGCTTCGCGCCGGTCCTCCGCGTGCTCCGGCAGCGCCATGAACACCTGTGGCGGCTGTGCCCGCCGTGCCGTCCCGCCGTCGTCCGTCCCGCGCCCGTCCGTGGTCATCCGCCGCCCCCTGTTCCGTGCCCCTCGCGCGTGAACAGGTGTCCGCGCCCGGATGGCATCCTTGCAGCATGAACGATGCCGCTCCCGCCTCCCGCCGTGCCCGTGTCCGTGCCCCCGAGCTGATCGGCAAGGGCGGCTGGCTGAACACCGGCGGAAAGCAGCTGACCCTCTCCGACCTGCGCGGATCCGTCGTCATTCTGGACTTCTGGACGTTCTGCTGCATCAACTGCCTGCACGTCCTGGACGAACTGCGCGAGCTGGAGGAGAAGCACCGCGACACCGTGGTGATCGTCGGCGTGCACTCGCCGAAGTTCGTGCACGAGGCGGAGCACCAGGCGGTCGTGGACGCCGTGGAGCGGTACGGGGTGCACCACCCCGTGCTGGACGACCCCGAGCTGGCGACGTGGAAGCAGTACGCCGTGCGGGCGTGGCCCACGCTCACCGTGATCGACCCCGAGGGCTACATCGTCGCCCAGCACTCCGGTGAGGGCCACGCGCACGCGCTGGAGGCGCTGGTCACGGAGCTGGAGGAGGAGCACGCGGCGAAGGGCACACTGCGGCGCGGGGACGGCCCGTACGTGCCGCCGGAGCCGGTGGCGACGCATCTGCGGTTCCCGGGCAAGGCGCTGCGGCTGCCGTCGGGCAACCTGCTGGTGTCGGACTCCACGCGGCACCAGCTGGTGGAGGTCGCCCCGGACACGGAGACCGTGGTGCGGCGGATCGGGGAGCCGGGCGACTTCAACGAGCCGCAGGGCCTGGCGCTGCTGCCGGACGGCACCGTGGTGGTCGCGGACACCGTGAACCACCGGCTGCGCACGTTCGACCCGGACAGCGGCGCCCTGCAGACGGTCGCCGGGACGGGCAGGCAGTGGTGGCAGGGGTCGGCGACGTCGGGCCCGGCCCTTGAGGTGGATCTGTCCTCGCCGTGGGACGTGGCCTGGTGGGACGGCAAGGTGTGGATCGCGATGGCCGGCGTCCACCAGCTGTGGACGTACGACCCGCAGGACGGCACCGTGCGGGTCGCGGCCGGCACGACCAACGAGGGCCTGGTGGACGGCCCGGCGGACGAGGCGTGGTTCGCGCAGCCGTCCGGACTCGCGGCGGCGGAGGACCGGCTGTGGGTCGCCGACTCCGAGACCAGCGCGCTGCGCTGGGTGGAGCGGGACGGAGCCGGAGCCGACGCCGGTGACGGCTACGCGGTGCGCACCGCGGTCGGGACGGGCCTGTTCGACTTCGGCCACCGCGACGGCGCGGCGGAGCAGGCGCTGCTCCAGCACCCGCTGGGCGTGACCGCGCTGCCCGACGGCTCGGTCGCGGTCAGCGACACGTACAACCACGCCCTGCGCCGGTTCGACCCGGCCTCGGGTGAGGTGACCACGCTGGCGACCGATCTGCGCGAGCCCTCGGGGGCCGTGCTGGACGGCGACGAGGTGGTGGTCGTGGAGTCGGCGCGGCACCGGCTGACGCGGCTGCGGCTGCCGGAGGAGGCCGTGCGGGTCGAGGCCGCGGCGCACCGCACGCAGCGTCCCGCCACGGAGGTGGCGCCGGGGGCGCTGCGGCTGGACGTGGTCTTCACCGCGCCGGCCGGCCAGAAGCTGGACCGGCGCTACGGTCCCTCGACCCGGCTGCTGGTGAGCTCGACCCCGCCCGAACTGCTGCTGGAGGGCGAGGGGAAGGGAACGGACCTCTTCCGGGACCTCGTGCTCAACGCCGAGGTGGCGGAAGGGGTGCTGCACGTGTCGGCGATGGCCGCCTCGTGCGACGACGACCCGGACAACGAGTTCCCGGCCTGCCATGTGCACCAGCAGGACTGGGGTGTCCCCGTACGCCTGACCGGCGACGGGGACACCCGCCTGGCCCTGGTGCTGGCGGGCATGGACGCCTGAGGCGCCGTCATGCCGGTCAGATGTGCGGGTAGTGGCGGTCCCGTTCCTCGACGACCGGCATCGGCTCCACGATCCGGCGCCGCTTGAAGATGCTGACGTACGCCGCCACACCGATGACGCCGACCGCCATCATGATGAGGCCGACCAGGTCCAGGTTGACCCCGGCCATGTGCCAGTCGGTCGCGAAGGTGAGGATCGCCCCCACCGCGATGAGACCGATGCAACCGCCGATGCCCATGATGTCCGCCTCCGAACTGCTCTGGCCCTAGGGGCTGGTAGACCTTCGCCTACCCGGAGGCGGACATCTCATGACCGGTGTGGGCGGTCAGCCCTCAAGGAACGCCTTGAGCGCGCTCGCCAGCAGGTGCGGGTCGTCGGCGCCGCACAGCTCGCGCGCGGAGTGCATCGACAGGATCGGCACGCCGACGTCCACGGTCGTGATGCCGTGCCGGGCGGCGGTGATGGGGCCGATGGTCGTACCGCAGGGCATGGCGTTGTTGGAGACGAAGGACTGCCACGGCACCCCGGCGCGCTCGCAGGCGGCCGCGAAGACGCCGCGGCCGGCGCCGTCGGTGGCGTAGCGCTGGCTGACGTTGACCTTGAGGATGGGGCCGCCGTTGGGCATCGGGCGGTGCGTCGGGTCGTGCTTCTCCGCGTAGTTGGGGTGCACGGCGTGGCCGGTGTCGGCGGAGACGCACACCGTGCCGGCGAAGGCGCGGGCGCGGTCCTCGTAGCCGCCGCCGCGGGCGAAGACGGACCGCTCCAGGACGTTGCCGAGCAGCGGGCCGGCGGCGCCGGTGTCGGACTCGCTGCCCGTCTCCTCGTGGTCGAAGGCGGCCAGCACCGGGATGTACGGCAGCGCCGACCCGGCGACGGAGGCCAGGGCGGCGGTGCCGGCGTGCACGGAGAGCAGGTTGTCCAGCCGGGCGGCGGCCAGGAACTCGCGGTCGCGGCCGAGGTAGGCGGGCGGCTGGACGTCGTGCGTCATCAGGTCCCAGCCGACGACGTCGGCGGCGGCGACGCCGGTCTCCTCGGCGAGGAAGGCCATCAGTGCGCCCTCGTCGACCTCGCCGAGGCCCCAGATCGGCTGCATGTGCCGCTGCTTGTCGAGCTTGAGCCCGTTCTCGTTGACGCCGCGGTCCAGGTGGACGGCCAGCTGCGGCACCCGCAGCAGCGGCCGGTCGATGTGGACCAGGGGCGTGCTGCCGTCCCGCAGCACCAGGCGGCCGGACAGGCCCAGGTCGCGGTCGAGCCAGGTGTTGAGCAGGGCGCCGCCGTAGACCTCCACGGCGATCTGGCGCCATCCGAAGGAGCCGGAGTCGGGGCGGGGCTTGACGCGCAGGTTGGTGGAGTCGGTGTGCGCGCCGACGATCCGGAAGGGGGTGGCGGGGCCGGCGCCCTCGGGCACGTACCAGGCGATGATCGCGCCGCCCCTCAGCACGTACTTGCCGCCCGCCTCGGCGTTCCAAGGCTCGGTCTCGGCGACCTGTCGGAAACCCGCCTTCTCCAGGCGCTCGGCGGCACCGGCGACCGCGTGGTACTGCGACGGGCTGGCCGCGACGAAGGCGGCGAGGTCATCGGTGTGGCTGCGGTCGAAGTGGGGCTGAGGGTTCATGGTTCAAGGATAGGGACGCACGGCGGCCCGCTCCTCGTCGCGGGAGCGGGCCGCCGTAGCCGCGATCGGTCCCGTCCGGAACCGGTCGAACCGTGATCAGAAGGCCTCTTCGGGCAGCTCCATCACATCGAGGGTCACGCTCTCGGCGGCGGAGCGCGCCACGGAGACCTGCGGCAGGACGTCGGCGGCGAAGTGCCGGGCCGCCGCGATCTTGCCGGTGTAGAAGGCGGTGTCCTTGGCTGAGGCGCCGGCGGCCAGCTTGGCCTGGGCGACGGCCGCGCCCTTGAGCAGCAGGTAGCCGACGACCACGTCGCCCGAGGCGAGCAGCAGGCGGGTGGTGTTGAGGCCGACCTTGTAGATGGACTTGACGTCCTTCTCGGTCTCGGCGAGGTCGGTCAGCATCCTGCCGACGATCGCCTCCAGGTCCACGGCGGCCTTGGCGAGCTGCTCGCGGGCGGCGGCCAGCTCCTCGCCGCCGGAGCCCTCGGCGAGGAACTTCTTGATCTCCTCGGAGAGGGTGGTCAGTGCCGCGCCCTGGTTGCGGACGATCTTCCGGAAGAAGTAGTCCTGGCCCTGGATGGCGGTGGTGCCCTCGTAGAGGGTGTCGATCTTGGCGTCCCGGATGTACTGCTCGATCGGGTACTCCTGCAGGAAGCCGGAGCCGCCGAAGATCTGCAGGGACTGCGCCAGCTGCTCGTAGCCCTTCTCGGAGCCGTAGCCCTTGACGATCGGCAGCAGCAGGTCGTTGAACGCCTCCAGCTCCTTGGTGTCCTCGCCGGTCACCTCGGCCGCGGCGATCGCGTCCTGGATGGAGGCGGTGAACAGGACCAGGGCGCGCATGCCCTCGGCGTATGCCTTCTGCGTCAGCAGCGAGCGGCGCACGTCGGGGTGGTGGGTGATGGTGACCTTGGGGGCGCTCTTGTCCATGAACTGCGCCAGGTCCGGGCCCTGCACGCGCTCCTTGGCGTACTCCAGCGCGTTCAGGTAGCCGGTGGAGAGCGTGGAGATCGCCTTCGTGCCGACCATCATGCGGGCGAACTCGATGATGCGGAACATCTGGCGGATGCCGTCGTGCTTGTCGCCGATCAGCCAGCCCTTGGCGGGGTGCTTGTCGCCGAAGGTCATCTCGCAGGTGTTGGAGGCCTTCAGGCCCATCTTGTGCTCGACGTTGGTGGCGTAGACGCCGTTGCGCTCGCCCAGCTCGCCGGTCTCGAAGTCGAAGAGGTACTTCGGGACCAGGAAGAGGGACAGGCCCTTGGTGCCGGGGCCGTGGCCCTCGGGGCGGGCGAGGACGTAGTGGAGGATGTTCTCCTCCATGTCGTGCTCACCGGAAGTGATGAAGCGCTTGACGCCCTCGATGTGCCAGGAGCCGTCCTCCTGCTCGACGGCCTTGGCGCGGCCGGCGCCCACGTCCGAGCCGGCGTCCGGCTCGGTGAGGACCATGGTGGAGCCCCAGGTCTTCTCGACGGCGATCTCGGCGATCTTCTTCTGGACCTCGTTGCCCTCCTCGAAGAGGATGCGGGCGAAGGCCGGGCCGGAGGAGTACATCCAGATGGCCGGGTTCGCGCCGAGGACCAGCTCCGCGTACGACCAGATCAGGGACGGCGGGGCGGTGGTGCCGCCGATCTCCTCGGGCAGGCCCAGGCGCCAGTACTCGGCGGCCATGAAGGCCTTGTAGCTCTTCTTGAAGGTGTCCGGGACCGGCGCCGTGTTGGTCTTGGGGTCGAAGACCGGCGGGGTGCGGTCGGCGTCGGCGAAGGAGTCGGCGAGCTCGTTCTCCGCGAGGCGCGTGATCTCGCCCAGGATGTCCTTGGCGGTCTCGACGTCCATCTCGGCGAACGGGCCGGTGCCGTAGATCTTGTCGCGCCCGAGGACCTCGAAGAGGTTGAACTCGATGTCGCGAAGGTTTGACTTGTAGTGGCCCATGGCGACGGCTCCGTCGGGGATCGGTCGGACAGCGGGTGGGAGTTCGCAGTCCTCGCAGCTTTATCACTTACCAGTCGGTAATGATGCTACCCGCCGGTAATAAAAACAACCCCTATCCGGCCGGATGTGACGCAGGCCCTTCGACTTCTGGAGGAACACCCCCGCCCCGGCGCCTGAGTTCGTCCACGGCCGCAAAGGCCGCGGCCGCGATCGGCACCGCCAGCAGCATCCCGAGGATGCCGGCCAGGCTCGCCCCCGCGGTGATCGCCAGCAGCACCACCGCCGGGTGCATGTGGACGGTGCGGCTCTGGATCGTCGGCTGCAGCACGTGCCCCTCCAGCACCTGCACGGCCAGCACCACGCCCAGCGCCCACAGTGCCACCAGCCATCCGCGGTCCGCCAGCGCCACCAGGACCGCCACCGCGCCGGAGATGAACGCCCCCAGGTACGGGATGTACGCCCCCACGAAGACGAGCGCGCCGAGCCCGACCGCTCCCGGCACCCGCAGGATCAGCAGTCCGACGGTGATGCACACGGCGTCGATCAGCGCGATCAGCGTCGTGCCCCGCATGAAGCCCTGCACCGCGGCGAAGGCCCGGTGGGCGATCCGCTCCAGGAGCGGCCCGATGCCGTGCGGGGCCAGTTCGCGCAGCAGGACGGGGAAGCGGCCGCCGTCGCGCAGGAAGAAGAAGGTCAGCAGCAGCGCCAGAATGGCGGTCGCGATGATCTGGCCCACGATGCTGATCCCGGACACCACCCCGGAGGCGGCCCGGGCGCCGTACTTGGTCGCGAAGGACTTGAGGCTGTCGAAGGTGTTGTCCAGCGACGGCCCCGACACGCCGAGCTCCGGCATCACCTTGTGGGCCACCTCCTTCAGGGACGCCACGATCTGGCCCCCGGAGTGCATGAGGCTCTGCACCACGATGTACATCGCGCCCGCGGCGAACACCAGAAGGGCCAGGCACGTCAGCGCCGCGGCCAGCGACCGCTGCACCCGTACCGTCCGCAGCCAGCGGTACAGCGGCCCCAGCAGGGCACTGCCCAGCAGCGCCAGCAGGACGGGCGTCACGACCGCCGCGAAGGTGACGACGAGCCAGACCACCAGCGCGCCCACGCCGGCCAGGAGCAGCACGACGGCGCACCACGCGCCCGTCCGGCGCGCGGCGGCCGGCAGGAGGGGCGCGTCCACCTGCCCACCGGATCACGGCCCCGCGGTGTCCGCATGCCGGGCACGGCGAACGGGTGGCGTCGCGCGGTCGGATACGCTATTGACGGTCCGTAGAGGAAATCCTCACCCACAGTAGCGACTTGGGAGCAGCCGGCAATGGCTCGACACCTCATCACCAGCGCCCTTCCGTACATCAACGGGATCAAGCACTTGGGCAACATGGTGGGGTCCATGCTCCCGGCCGACGTCTACTCCCGGTACCTGCGCCAGCGCGGCCACGAGGTCCTCTACATCTGCGCCACCGACGAGCACGGCACCCCGGCCGAGCTCGCCGCGCAGGAGGCCGGCCTGCCGGTCGACGCGTTCTGCGCCCAGCAGCACGACGCGCAGAAGGCGGTCTACGACGGCTTCGCGCTCTCGTTCGACTACTTCGGCCGCAGCTCCTCGCAGCAGAACCGGGAGATCACCCAGGCCATCGCGCGGGAGCTGAAGGAGAACGGCTTCATCGAGGAGCGCGCCATCCGCCAGGTCTACTCCCTGGACGACGAGCGCTTCCTGCCCGACCGCTACATCGTCGGCACCTGCCCGCACTGCGGCTACGACAAGGCACGCGGCGACCAGTGCGAGAACTGCACCCGGGTCCTGGACCCGACCGACCTGATCGAGCCCCGCTCCGCGATCAGCGGCAGCAGCCGGCTGGAGGTCCGGGAGACCAAGCACCTGTTCCTGCTGCAGTCCAAGCTCTCCCACGAGGTCGAGGCCTGGGTCGACGAGCACGGCAAGGACTGGCCCACCCTCGCCTCCTCCATCGCCCGCAAGTGGCTCACCGAGGGCCTGCAGGACCGCGCGATCACCCGCGACCTCGACTGGGGTGTGCCCGTCCCGGCCGACACCTGGCCGGAGCTCGCGGCCGAGGGCAAGGTCTTCTACGTCTGGTTCGACGCGCCGATCGAGTACATCGGCGCCACCAAGGAGTGGTCGGACGCGGCTGCCGCGGGCGAGACCCGGGACTGGCGCTCCTGGTGGTACGACGTCGACACCGACGTCCGCTACACCGAGTTCATGGCCAAGGACAACGTCCCCTTCCACACCGTGATGTTCCCGGCGACACTGCTGGGCACCCGGGACAAGTGGAAGAAGGTCGACTACGTCAAGGCCTTCAACTGGCTGACCTACTACGGCGGCAAGTTCTCCACCTCGCAGCGCCGCGGCATCTTCACCGACGCCGCCCTGGAGATCCTGCCGGCCGACTACTGGCGCTACTTCCTGATCGCCAACGCGCCCGAGTCCGACGACACCTCCTTCACCTGGGAGCACTTCGCGGCCTCGGTCAACAAGGACCTCGCCGACACCCTCGGCAACTTCGTCAACCGCGTGCTGTCCTTCTCCCGCAAGCGCTTCGGCGACGAGGTGCCCGCGGGCTCCGCGGCGGGCGAGGCCGAGCAGCGCCTCGGCGCGCAGATCGCCGAGCTCCTCGGCGAGTACGAGCGGCACATGGAGGACCTGCAGTTCCGCAAGGCCGCGCAGGCACTGCGCGCGCTGTGGAGCGCCGGCAACTCCTACCTGGAGGAGAAGGCGCCCTGGCTGGAGATCAAGACCGATCCGGACGGCGCCGCGCTCACCCTGCGCACCGCGATGAACCTCATCCACCTGTACGCGGTGGTCTCCGAGCCCTTCATCCCGGCCTCCGCCGCCGCCATGCGCGGTGCCTTCGCGCTGGCGGACGACACCGCGGTCTGGGTCACCGCCGACGAGGCCCGCGCCCTGTCCGCGGTGCCGCCGGGCACGGCCTTCACCGTCCCACCGGTGCTCTTCGCCAAGATCACCGATGAGGACCTGGAGTCCTACCGCGAGCGCTTCGGCGGACAGCCGGAAGCCGCCTGATGAGCACGCCGGCGCCCGTCCAGGGCAAGTCCCCGTTCCTGCTCCTGCTGTCGGTCGGCCTGACCCTGGCCCTGGTGGTCGCGGCCGTCATCGTCGCCGTCTCGCTGACCGGCGACCACGACTCCCGCACCGGGGCGGCCCCGGACGCGGGCGGCGCCTGCCGCGGCAGCAACGTCGCCCTCGACAAGGCCGCCCGGCGCTTCCGGCTGGAGCTCCCCGCCGACGCGAAGGACGTGCACTACCTCGCCCAGTCCGGCGGCCTGTCCGGGGAGTACGACCTGGAGTTGCGCTTCCGCACCACGGCGGCCGGCCTCCAGCACTTCCTGACCGGCTCCGGCCTCCCCAAGCTCAGCGGGGATGTGGACGTCCTGCGCACCGGGCAGCCCGAGGCCAACCCCTGCCGCCAGGACTCCGAGGGCCTGCCCCACGCCCGCTACGCAGGCGACCAGGTCGCGGCCGACGGCGCGACCCACGGCGCCTACGTCCGCGGCATCGCCGTCGACGACTCCGACCGCGCCCGCCCGGTCGTCTCCCTCATCGCCATGGACACCTGACCCGCTGGGCCGTCGTCGCATGTCGCCGCGGAGGTGCACGGCCGCCCGCCGGGCGAAGGTGACAGCGGCACTGAGCTGTGGCGTTGCAGCGGCAACGGCAAGGGCACCGTCGGCGCCCGGGTGAAGATCGACCTGAACGCGGAGGGGCCCGGAACCGAAGAACGGTCCGGGCCCCTCCGCGTCACGGTGTGCCGAGGCCGTCAGGCCTTCTTCTCGGGCTTCTCGGGGGGCAGCCGCAGCGCGAGGTGCAGCTCGCGCAGCCGCGCCTCGTCGACCTCGCTCGGGGCGCCCATGAGCAGGTCCTGGGCGTTCTGGTTGAGCGGGAAGGCGATGGTCTCGCGGATGTTGGGCTCGTCCGCGAGCAGCATGACCATGCGGTCGACGCCGGGGGCGATGCCGCCGTGCGGCGGGGCGCCGAAGTGGAAGGCGCGGAGCATGCCGCCGAACTCGTGCTCGACGGTCTCGCGGGTGTAGCCGGCGATCTCGAACGCCTTGTACATGACGTCCGGTTCGTGGTTCCGGATCGCGCCGGAGGAGAGCTCGACGCCGTTGCAGACGATGTCGTACTGCCACGCCAGGATGTCCAGCGGGTCCTTGGTCTGCAGCGCCTCCAGGCCGCCCTGCGGCATGGAGAACGGGTTGTGGGAGAACTCGATCTGGCCGGTGTCCTCGTTCTTCTCGAACATCGGGAAGTCGACGATCCAGCAGAAGCGGAAGACGTCCTCCTCGAACTGCCCGGCCCGCTTGGCGGCTTCGACGCGGACCGCGCTCATGATCTTGGAGACCTCGTCGAACTCGCCGGCGCCGAAGAAGATCGCGTGGCCCGGCTTGGCGTCGACGGCGGCGAGCAGCGCCTTGACGTCGTCCTCGGTGAGGAACTTGGCGATCGGTCCGGTGAGGGCGAGGTCCTCGCCGACCCGCACCCAGGCCAGGCCCTTGGCGCCCTGCTCGACGGCGTAGTCGCCGAGGTTGTCGAAGAACTTGCGCGGCTGGTCCGCCGTGTCCGGCACCGGCAGGGCGCGGACGTGCTTGCCGGCGAAGGCCTTGAAGCCGGACTCGGCGAACAGGTCGGAGACGTCGACCAGTTCGAGCTTGGCGCGCAGGTCGGGCTTGTCGTTGCCGTACTTCACCATCGACTCGCGGAACGGGATCCGCGGGAAGGGCGAGGTGACGTGGCGACCGCCGCCGAACTCCTCGAAGAGGTCCGTCATGACCTTCTCGATGACGCCGAAGACGTCCTCCTGCTCGACGAAACTCATTTCGACGTCGAGCTGGTAGAACTCGCCGGGCGAGCGGTCGGCGCGGCTGTCCTCGTCGCGGAAGCAGGGCGCGATCTGGAAGTAGCGGTCGAAGCCGGCGATCATCAGCAGCTGCTTGAACTGCTGCGGGGCCTGCGGGAGTGCGTAGAACTTGCCGGCGTGCACGCGGGAGGGCACCAGGAAGTCGCGCGCGCCCTCGGGGGAGGTCGCGGACAGGATCGGGGTGGCCAGCTCGTTGAAGCCGAGCGCGGTCATCTCGCGGCGCAGGAAGCTGATGACCTGGGTGCGCAGCATGATGTTGCGGTGCATGCGGGCGCGGCGCAGGTCGAGGAAGCGGTTGGTGAGCCGCATCTCCTCGTTGGCGTTGTCCTCCGGGAAGACCGGGAACGGCAGCTGGTCGGCGGCGCCGAGCACCTCCAGCTCGGTGACCTCGACCTCGACCTCGCCGGTGGGCAGGTCGGGGTTGACGTTCTCCGCGGTGCGGGCGAGCACGCGGCCGTCCACGCGGAGCACGGACTCCTTCGACTGGTGGCTCAGCGCCTCGTACGCGGGCGAGCCCGGGCGGGCGACGAGCTGCACCACGCCGTAGTGGTCGCGGAGATCGACGAAGAGGATGCCGCCCAGATCCCGGCGATTGTGCAGCCATCCGCTGAGGCGCACTTCCGCGTCTACGTCGGTGGCGCGCAGCTCACCGCAGGTGTGGGACCGGTACCGATGCATCGTTCGTCCAAGTCGTCTGTTTGCGGGGATGAGGCGCCCCCAGTCTACGGGCCCGCGCACCCGCGGCCCCATTCGTATCAAGGGCGCGAACAAACCTGAACTATGACAATGCTGCCAATGCGCATCGAGGACGTGCTCTCCGCGCTCGGCACCGGCGTATGGCGCTGGGACGGCACCACGGACCTGGTGGAGCTCGACGCGGTCGGCGCGGGCCTGATCGGGCTGGCGCCACGGCCGCAGAAGGTGCACTCGGGCGTGGTCCGCGCCTGTTACGACGCCTCCGACTACGTGGACATGTCGGCGGCAGTGGCCCTGGCGGTCGCGGAGGGCACGCCGTGCGAGTCGTGTCTGAGGGTGGTCGGCCGGGACGGGAGGATCGTCCGGACGGTCGCCATGCGGGCCTACGGCACCTGCGGCGCCGGCGGACGGCCGCGGGAGATGGTCGGCACCCTGCACGAGGTGCCCGCGCCCCCCGGCCCCGGCGCCGGCACCGCGGCGGTGGGCCCCGTCGCCCGGCGGCGGGCCCGCGAGGCGTTCCTCCTGGACGCGGGCCGGGCGCTGGCCGAGGCCGACAGCACGCAGGAGGTGCTGCGGGTCGCCGCTCATCTGTCGATGCCCGGGTTCTCGCCGGACGGCCTGGCGGTCTTCGGCGTGCACGGCGACCACCTGTCGGTCATCGGCCACCACGGGCAGCGGCCCGGCGCCGAGACGCCCTTCCTGGAGATGCCGCTGACCACCGGCTACCCGGCGGCGGTGGCCGCCCGTACCGGCCAGGCGGTCTACCTGCCGAGCCCGGAGGCCTACGAGGAGCGCTTCGCGGCGACCTGGCCGCTGGTCCGGGGCTTCGGCCGGCGCTCCTGGGCCTATCTGCCGCTGGTCGTCGCCGGGCGGTCGATCGGCGCGTGGATGGCCGCCTTCCGGGAGCCCGTCGCCTTCACGCCCGACGAGCGCTCGGTGCTGACCACCGTCGCCCGGATGCTCGCCCAGGCGCTGTGGCGGGCGCAGGTGCACGAGTCGGAACGCGAGCTCTCCGACGGGCTGCGGCACACGATGCTGCCCACGCGCCGTCCGCACATCGACGGGATGACCGTGACGACGCGCTATGTGCCCACCGGCGGCGGACTGCAGGTCGGCGGCGACTGGTACGACGTGATCGATCTGCCCTCCGGGCGCACCGCGCTGGTCATCGGCGACGTCCAGGGCCACGACGTACGGGCGGCGGGGCTGATGGGTCAGCTGCGGATCGCCCTGCGGGCGTACGCGGCCGAGGGGCACCGTGCGGACGCGGTGGTGTCCCGCACCTCGCGCTTCCTGGCCGGGCTGCCGGTTGCGCGCGGACGGAGGACGACCGCTTCGCGACCTGCGTCTACCTGGAGGTCGACCCGGAGCACGGCACCCTGGACGTGGTGCGGGCCGGGCACCTGGACCCGGCGGTCCGGCTGCGGGACGGCACCGTGCTCCCGCGCAGGACGGCGGGTGGCCTCCCGCTGGGCATCGCCCCCGACTCCGACTACCCGACCACCCGGATCACCCTGGAGCCCGGCGAGACCCTGCTGCTCTGCACCGACGGGCTGATCGAGACCGGCGGCCACGACCTGGACACCGGCTGGGACCGGCTGCGCACCGTGCTGGAGTCCGGCCCGGCCGACGATCTGGAGGCGCTGGCCGACGCGGTGGTCGGGGCGGTCCACGGACCCGCCTCGCACCGCACGACCGGCCCGCTCGCCGACCGCCGCCAGGACGACATCGCCCTGTTGCTGCTGCGCCGTCGTGCCGACCCGCCGGTCTGCGAGGTGCCGCTGCGCCGCAGCGTGCTCACCGTCTCCCAGACCGACCCCCGGGAGGTCGGGGCGGCCCGCGAGGAGGTCCGGGCCCTCCTGCACGACTGGACCTGCGCCGAGCAGGTCGACGCGGCCGTGCTGCTGGTCTCCGAACTGGCCTCCAACGTCCTGCTGCACACGGACGAGGACGCGGCACTCTCCGCCCAGCTGCGCGGGATGCCGGGCGGCCGGCGGCGGCTGCGGGTGGATGTGCGGGACCGCGGTGACGAGATGCCGCACCTGCGCAGACCGGGGGAGATGGCCTCCTCCGGGCGCGGTCTGCTGCTCGTCCAGGAGTTGTCGGACGCCTGGGGCGTCGATCCGCGGGGCGACGGCAAGTCGATCTGGTTCGAGCTGTACGAGGCGCCCACAGCGCCCACAGCGGGCTAGCGGCCCGATACGCTTGCCCCCGTGTACGGCTACGACCAGAACGCTATGGCGGGTGCGGCGCCTCCGATGGGCGGGGCGCCCATGGGTGGTGCGCCGATGGGCGGTGCCCCGATGGGCGGGGGGTACCCCGAGCCGTCGCCGCCGTCGCTCGCGGACGCGGTGCGGGCGTTCACGACCGGCTCGATGTCGGCGGAGGACTTCCAGGCGGTCTTCGCCACCTCCAAGGTGTACTGCCCGCGCGGCGACAACCCGGGCTTCCTGGCGCTGCACGACACGCAGCAGCCGGTGATCCCGATGTTCTCCTCGCTCAAGCAGCTGCGCCGGTACGCGGGCAAGGAGTCCAAGTACTTCGTCATCACCGGCGCCGAGGTGCTGGACCTGCTGCCGACCGGCTACGGCTTCGTGCTGGACATGGAGGGCGAGCACCGGATGGTGTTCGACGCCAAGGCCGTGGAGCAGATGGTCGAGTTCACCATGCGCCGCATGTACGGCTGACCGCCGCCGGCCGTCGGTCGCCGGCGCCTGGCTGCCCACCCCGGCGCTGCCGCAGGGCAGTAACCGGACAAACACCCAGGGAATGCTTGCGGGAAGTTCAGGGTTCAACTATGTTGAACGTTGAACTAACCGAGGAGGATCCGGATCATGCCCGCAGTGACCGTCGAGAACCCGTTGACCCTGCCGCGTGTCACCGCTCCGGCGGGCGCGAACGCGCGTCGCGCGCTGCAGGTGACGACCGCCCCGACCGGCTTCGAGGGCGAGGGATTCCCGGTCCGCCGGGCCTTCGCCGGTATCGACTACAAGAACCTCGACCCGTTCATCATGATGGACCAGATGGGCGAGGTGGAGTACGCGCCGGGCGAGCCCAAGGGCACCCCCTGGCACCCGCACCGCGGCTTCGAGACCGTCACCTACATCATGGACGGCGCCTTCATCCACCAGGACTCGCACGGCGGCGGCGGCACCATCAGCGACGGTGACACGCAGTGGATGACGGCGGGCAGCGGCCTGCTGCACATCGAGACCCCGCCGGAGGCGCTGGTCATGAGCGGCGGCCTCTTCCACGGCCTGCAGCTGTGGGTGAACCTGCCGGCCAAGGACAAGATGATCGCGCCGAAGTACCAGGACATCCGCGGCGGCAACGTCAAGATGCTGGCCTCCGAGGACGGCGGCGCGCTCATCCGGATCATCGCGGGCGACATCGACGGCCACCAGGGCCCGGGTGCCACGCACACCCCGATCACCATGCTGCACGTCTCGGTGAACCCCGGTGCCCAGGTGACGCTGCCCTGGCGCGCGGACTTCAACGCCCTGGCGTACGGCCTGGCCGGCCGCGGCACCGCGGGCCCGGAGGGCCGGCCGTTCCGGATGGGGCAGGCCGTGGTCTTCGGGCGCGGTGACTCGCTCACCATCACCGCCGACGAGAGCCAGGAAACGCGCAGCCCCAACTTCGAGGTCGTGCTCCTCGGCGGGCTCCCGATCCGCGAGCCGATGATGCAGTACGGCCCGTTCGTGATGAACACCCACGCCGAACTCGCCCAGGCCTTCGAGGACTTCCAGGCCGGCCGGCTCGGCAGGATTCCCGCCGGTCAGGAGTGATCCGGCGCCGCTCGGCGGCACCTTGCATAACGCGGCCCCGGCCGGGAATCCGATTCCCGTCCGGGGCCGTCGCATACGGTGGGGACAGTTCCGCGCGGCGGGTCGTTGCGGTGTTCGTTGGCAGGTGCATTCACCCTGAGTGACTGCACGTGCACTTGCACGTGCAGATGCACGTGACTTCGATCTCTGGCTATCATCTCCCCTGTCCTGCACGGTACTTACCTGGAGAGAAGCATGCGCCACACGTACAACGGCATGGCCGCGTCCGATCTCTCCGGCGTGGCGTGGCAGAAGAGCCGGCACAGCAATGCCAACGGGCAGTGCGTGGAACTCGCCGCACTGCCCGACGGTGATGTGGCCGTCCGCAATTCGCGTTTTCCGGACGGACCGGCGCTGATATATACGAAGGAAGAGATCGAATCCCTCATTCTCGGGATGAAGAACGGGGAGTTCGATCACCTTGTGGCGAATTGACCGCGGCCGTCACTTACGGTGACGGCGCGCCGCTCACGTCCTACGGCTCCTCGGAGTCCCCGGGTTCGCCGGGCAGCGTGAACAGCGCCCAGACGACCTTGCCGGTCCCGCTCAGCGGGTGCCAGCCCCAGGTCTCGCTGAAGGACTCCACCAGGTGCAGTCCCCGGCCGGACTCGGCCACGAAGTCGGGCGCCTTGGTGACCGGCCCGTGACTGCTGGGGTCGCGGACCGCGCAGACTACGCGCGTTGACCACCGCACCAGGCTGAGCCGGACGCACCCCTCGGCGGCCTCCTCGGGCAGCGCGTAGCGCAGCGCGTTGGTGACCAGTTCCGAGGCGACGAGTTCCACGCCGTCCTGGAGTGCTTCCAGGTCCCATGCGCGGAGAATGGACCGGGTGAACCGGCGCGCGTCACCGACGGCCTCGTAGCGCGGCGGGAGCGGGCAGGACGTGGCGCTCGACGACGAAAGGCGCTCGGGGATCAGCCCGTCCCATAAGGGCTGCAGTCCGGTCGAGCTATCGGTCCACATGCGCACCACCCGGTATCGGCACGTACATCATCGTCCCGTACGGCCGCAGGACGATGCAAGGGGCGGATGCACGTGCATTTGCATGCTGCGATACGGGTGGGACGGAAGTGGCGATCGAGAGTGACCGATCGCGTACTCAACGCAGCGCGGAGATGGCAGACTGCTGGATGCCACGGGGAGAAGGTAGGCGCACATGACCACAGTTCAGTCGGGAAGCGGATCGATGGTGCGCCGCATCCTTCTGGGCTCGCAGCTGCGCAGGCTGCGCGAATCCAAGGGCATCACCCGTGAGGCCGCGGGCTACTCGATCCGTGCGTCCGAGTCGAAGATCAGCCGGATGGAGCTCGGCCGCGTGAGCTTCAAGGAGCGGGACGTGGCCGATCTGCTCACCCTCTACGGGATCTCCGACGACGCCGAGCGCTCGACGCTGCTCGGCCTGGTCCGCGAGGCCAATATCGCCGGCTGGTGGCACGGCTTCGGCGACGTCCTGCCCTCCTGGTTCCAGACCTATGTGGGCCTGGAGGAGTCGGCCTCGGTCATCCGCAGCTTCGAGAGCCAGTTCGTGCACGGGCTGCTCCAGGCCGACGAGTACAGCCGCGCCGTCATCGAGCTGGGGCACCCGGACGCCCCCGCCGAGGAGGTCGAGCGCCGGCTGGACCTGCGTCACAAGCGTCAGAAGCTGCTGACCGGCGAGAACGCACCGGAGATCGTCGCGGTGATGGACGAGGCCGTGGTGCGGCGCAGCTTCGGCGGCGCCGGGGTGATGCACGCCCAGTTGCGGCACCTCGTGGAGGTGTCGCACCAGCCGAACGTCACGGTGCAGCTGTTGCCGCTGGAGTTCACCGGCTACTCGGCGGGCGCGAGCGGCACCTTCACCCAGCTGAGCTTCCCGGAATCGGATGTCTCCGACGTCGTGTACGTCGAGCAGCTGACCGGCGCCATGTACATCGACAAGCGGGACGAAGTGGACCAGTACCACGTCGTCATGGAGAAACTGCGTACGGACAGCCTCTCGCCGGCGGCAACCCGGGAGCGGCTGAACGACATTCTGCACGCCATGTGACCACCCCCGGGGGACCGGATTCCGTTCCCATCCCGGGCCGTCATTTCACGGGGTTTCCGGCCATTCACCTGATCGAGTGAAGTGATCCTTGACATGCCGATCAGTTCATCGGCCCGGTGATCTCATGCTCCGGTGGACCGGTACCTGCGCACCTACGAGAGCAACGGGTGCCTCGTGGTGGAGCTCAACGGGGAGATCGACGTCGAAGCGGCGGTGGCGATCACCCCGTTCCTCGACGATCTCACCCAGGCCCCCGGCCCTACCCTGGTGATCGACCTGAGCCCGGTGCGGTTCATCGACTGCTCGGGGCTCGCGGTGCTGTGCCGGGCCCGCCGGCGCGTGCTCTCCCACGGGGGCACCGTGCAGCTCGTCTGCGCGCGCCCCATGACGTTGCGCATCCTGCGCGCCACCGGGCTCATGACCGCCTTCCGGCCGGTCGCCGACCTCGACACGGCACTGGCCCGGCCCGCCGGGGATGATCCCTAGTCGGCGCAGATCGCCGTGACGAACTCGGCGACCCGGTCCTTCTCGAGGTGGCGGGCGATGTCCGCCTCGCTGATCATGCCGATCAGCCGGTGCGCGGGGTGGTCGATCACCGGCAGCCTGCGGACCCTGGCCTCCTCCATCACCTCCAGGATCCGGTCCACCTCCTCGTCGCTCTCGATGATCTCCGGCCGTCCCTGGGCGAGTTCGCCGCAGGACACCTCGGACGGGTCGCGCCCCTCCGCGACGCACTTCAGCACGATGTCCCGGTCGGTGACGATGCCGACCAGCACGTCGTCGTCCCCGCAGATCGGCAGGGCCCCGACGCACTGCTCGCTCATGATCCGGGCCGCGTCGGCCAGGTTCTCGCGCTCACCGATGCACATGGCGCCGGGATGCATGATGTCCAGAGCCGTGGTCATGACGGCGCCTCCTCCGTGGCGTGGATCGCCTCTTCCCTGGCTCCATCGTCACCCTGGTGGAGTAGTTCCGCGAGAGGGCGCACCCTGGAAGGGACACCGACACCGGGGACCGCTGGAGGTGCACGTCATGCAGACCCTCGTCGGATGGCACATCGAGATGGACTTCCGTGAGGAAGGGTCCAGGACCAAGGCCGCGGCGCTGCTCCGCCTCCCGGACGGGACGGAGGTCAGGTCGCACGGCCACGCCAACCGGCATCCCGCCGACCCCTCCCAGGACCGGGTCGGCGAGGAGCTCGCCGCCGCGCGGGCGCTGAACGACCTCGCCCGTCAGCTGCTGGGCAAGGCCGCGCACGAGATCGAGGAGGTCACGCACATCTCGGCGCACCCCCGGATCTGACCGCTCCGGCCGGCGTCGCCGGCCACCGCCGTCAGAGCCAGCCCCGCCGCTTGAAGACCAGGTAGAGGCTGACGCAGACCACGCCCATCAGCACGATCGCGAAGGGGTAGCCGAGCAGCCAGTGCAGCTCGGGCATGTGGTCGAAGTTCATGCCGTAGATCGTGCCGACGAGGGTGGGCGCGAAGAGGATGGCGGCCCACGCGGAGATCTTCTTGATCTCCTCGTTCTGCTCGAAGCCCGCCTCGGCCAGCGCCCGCATCTCCGCGTTCTGCTGCTGGGCGACGAGCGTGGCGTTCAGCGTCAGCAAGTCGCCGAGCGCCTGGCGGAAGCCGTCGACGCGCTCGATGGTGTGGGTGACGTGGTCGGCGACGTCGCGCAGGTAGCGCTGGAGCTCCTCGCCGGTTCCGTACTTCTCGAAGCCCGCCTGCAGACCCTCCAGCATCGGGGTGAGCGGGCGGGTGGCGCGCTGGAACTCCAGTACCTCCTGGGAGAGCTCGTAGATCCGGCGGGAGACCTGCGGGTCCCCGCCGAAGACCTGGATCTCGCTCTCCTCCATGTCCTTCTCGACCCCCGCCACGACCGGCGCGTAACCGTCGACGACCGTGTCGAGTATCGCGTAGAGCACCGCTTCCGGGCCGAGCTTGAGCAGCTCGGGGTTGCTCTCCATACGGCGGCGCACGGCGGACAGGTCGGGGGCCGAACCGTGCCGCACGGTCAGCACGAAGCCCGGGCCGACGAAGATGTGCAGCTCCGCGAAGTCGACCTCCTCGGGCAGGTCCAGGTAGCGCGCCGCGCGCAGCACGACGAAGAGGGTGTCCCCGTACCGTTCCAGCTTGGGGCGCTGGTGGGCCTGGATGGCGTCCTCCAGCGCGAGCGGGTGCAGGTCGAACTCCTTGGCCAGGGAGACCAGCTCGGCCTCGGTCGGCCGGAACAGCCCGATCCAGGCCATCGCGCCCGGTTCGGCGCGCAGTTGCGCGTACGCCTCGGCCAGGGACGACGGGGTCGCGATGCGGCGGCCGCCCCGGTAGAGGGCCGCGTCCATGACGCTGCTGACCCTCACGCCACCGGCGCCGCCGGACGACTCCGGCTCCAGGGGTACGTGCGCCTCACCGGAGGGCGCCGGGGCCGGCGGGGCGGGGCGGGCGTGCTTCGCCGTCCTCGCCCTCTCCTTCGCCGAGTTCCTCAGTGCGCGCAGGGTACGCAGGCGACGCCCGGACACCGGCAACACCACCTCTCACGGGACACCTGTGCAGCCTAGGCCCTGCCCCGCGGTCGCGTGCCCTGCCGTGCCGCGCGGCCGGCCGCACGTCGGGGAGGGCCGAACGGGTGACGACGGGGCCGCCGACGTATCGGCACCCGTGCGCTTCTCGTTGGACAGATCCCATCCGTGATCACTGATTGGAACCACGCTCGTGAACCGTATCGCCAAGGCCGCCGCTCTCACCGCCGCTGCGAGTGCCGCCGTCGTCGGCAGCGCCGGTGGCGCCCTCGCCCTCGACGGCCACGGGCACGGCGGCTCGCACGCCGAGGGCAAGGCCATCGGATCCCCCGGTGTCGTCAGCGGCAATGTCATCCAGGTCCCGGTGAACATCCCGGTCAACGTCTGCGGCAACTCCGTGAACCTCATCATCTCCCTGGTCAACCCGACCCTGGGCAACGTCTGCATCAACCGCTGACGCGGCGGGCCGGCCCCGGATCTCCGGCGCCGGCCCGGCCCGGCCGTGGACGAAGCGGCGCCCGTCGTGTGCCCCTGCTTCGTCCCGCGGTTCCACGGCGGCCTCCGGGCCGCCGTTTCGCATGCCGCGCCCCTCCCGGGCCGGCCGCGGCCACCGGGCGAGCGGCGGTCCGCACGCGGCGGGCGGTGGCAGGGGGCCACGAGTAACCTGAGTCGCGGGGGCCGCGGCAGGCGATCCCTGACAGGGCGCGACGGGTTCCGTGCGCACCCCGGACCCGGACCCGGCCCCGTCGCCACCGGTCCGTTCTTCCCCGTCCTTCCCGTCCCGTGACTCCCCGATCCCGTGATCCCGTGGGCGGCCCTCGCCGAGTGGGAAGAACGGTGGACGGAGCGTAACGTTGCGGGCGGATACGGAGTGGCTGGCCATGGGGACACCCGAGGAACACGCGGTCGCCGGCGTGGCGGATGCCGTCACGCTGGTGCTCGATGCCCGGGGTCTGGTGCTGAGCTGGCCGCCGACCGCGCGGCGGCTGCTCGGGCTCGCCCCCGACGAGGTCGTCGGCCACCCGGCGCAGGACCTGCTGGCCCCGCAGGACGTGGCGCGGCTGCCGGAGATCCGGTCCCGCTGCCGGTCCGAGGGCGGCTGGACGGGGGTGCTCCGGCTGCGCCACGCCGACGGCTCCGTGCGCACGCTGGGCGTCCGGGTGGCGGCACTGCCCGCGGAGGCCACCGGCTCCGGGGTCCGCTGGCTCGTCCTGGCCGCCGAGTCCTCGCACACGGCGCGTTCGGCCGCCTCGGGGCTGACCGACACGATGCTGGAGCGGATCGTCGGCCAGACGCCCATCGGGCTGGCCGTGGTCGACACCGAACTGCGCTGCGTGTGGTCGAACGCGGCGCTGGAGCGGTTCGGCGGCGGCCCCACCCAGGAGCGGATCGGGCACCGGCTCGCGGAGATCCAGCCCGGTCTGAACGCCACGGTCCTGGAGGCGCAGATGCGCCAGGTCCTGGAGACCGGCGTTCCGGTGATCGACTACGAGCACGTCGGCCGGTTTCGGACCGCCCCGCGCCGGGAGCAGGCGCACTCGATGTCCTTCGTCCGTCTGGAGGACGAGCGCGGCGTCCCGGTCGGGGTCTGCTACTCCGTGATCGACATCAGCGACCGCTGGCGGGCCCGCCAGCGGCTGTCGCTGCTGGACCGCGCCAGTGAGCAGATCGGCCGCACGCTGGACGTCATGCACACTGCGCAGGACCTGGCCGACGTCGTGGTGCCGGACCTGGCCGACTACGTGGCCGTCGAACTGCTGGAGTCGGTCATCAAGGGCGCCGAGCCGCAGCCGGGCCCGATCGACGACCCGCTCACCACGACACTGCGCCGCGCGGGCATGCGGGCCGCGCGGCAGGGCGAGCCGGAACCAGCCTTCGGCCTCGGGGCGGTCGTCTCCTACCTGCCCGGCACACCGCCGATCCGGGCGCTGACCGACGGCCGGTCCTGGTTCACCCCACGGCTGGACCCGTTGGGCCTGGAGTGGTGCGCGGGCGCGCCCGGCGGCAGGGCGCAGCGTTTCGGCGAACTGGGCCTGCACACCGCCATGGTGGTGCCGATCCGCGCCCGGGGGGTCACCCTCGGTGTGACCCTGTTCTTCCGGGTGCGCAGGGCCGAGCCCTTCGACGCGGAGGACCTGCGGCTGGCCGAGGAGGTGATGGCGCGCGCCGCCGTGTGCGTCGACAACGCCCGCCGCTACACGCGGGAGCGGGATGCCGCGCTGGTGCTGCAGCGCAGCCTGCTGCCGCACGTCTTCCCGCCGCAGGACGCCGTGGACGTGGCCACCTACTACCGTCCGGCCGACGAGCTGTCGGGGGTCGGCGGGGACTGGTTCGACGTCGTCCCGCTGTCCGGGGCGCGGGTCGCCCTGGTGGTGGGCGAGGTGGTGGGGCACGGCATCGACGCGGCCGCGACCATGGGCCAGTTGCGTACGGCGGTGCGCACGCTGGCCGATCTCGACCTGCCGCCCGAGGAGCTGATGGCGCACCTGGACGACCTGGTGGTGCAGGTGGCCCGGGAGCAGCGCGATGCCCTGCCGCCGGGGACGGACGGCGGCGTGCTCGGGTCGAGCTGCCTGTACGTCACGTACGACCCGGTGAGCCGGAGTTGCGTCATGGCCAGCGCCGGGCATCTGCCGCCCGCCGTGCTGTCGCCGGGACGGGACGCGGTGCGGTTTCCCGACGTGCCGATCGGCCCGTCGCTCGGGCTGGGCGGACTGCCCTTCGAGGCCACCGAGCTGACGCTCGAGGAGGGCAGCGTACTGGCCCTCTACACCGACGGACTGCTCGCCTCCCCGGGCGCCCCGCGCACCATGACCCTGCAGGACACCGGGCGGGAGCGGCTGCGCGCGGCGCTGGAGGGCGGCGACCTCCCGCTGGACGGACTGTGCCGCAGCGTGGTCGACGAACTCGCCCCGGCGCGGCCGACGGACGACGTGGCGCTGCTGCTGGCCAGGACGCGCAGCCTCGACACCAGCCGCGTCGCCTCCTGGGAGCTGTCCAGCGATCCCGCGGTGGTCGGCCGGGCCCGGGAGATGTCCACCCGGCAGCTCGACTCGTGGGGGCTGCCCGGCCTCGCGTTCACCACCGAGCTCGTGGTGAGCGAGCTGGTCACCAACGCCATCCGGCACGCCTCCGGCCCCATCCGGCTGCGCCTGATCCTGGAACGGGCGCTGATCTGCGAGGTCTCGGACGCCAGCAGCACCTCGCCGCATCTGCGCCATCCCCGCACGCTCGACGAGGGCGGCCGGGGGCTCTTCCTGATCTCGCAGTTCGCCCAGCGCTGGGGCACCCGCTACACGGGCGACGGGAAGATCATCTGGGCGGAGCAGTTCCTGGACGGCCAGGGCCCGGGCGCCGGTGCCGGCCTGGACCTGGGCGAGATCCCGGTGCGCGCACGGGTCTGACGCTCCGTTTTCTATGGTCCAGACCTATTGACCGGCTGGTCCAGACCTTTCTACGCTCTGCGAGTGAACTGTGGTGGGCATGACATCGTGTCAACGGCCCGCCAGGCGGCAAGGTTTCCCCGTCGGCCCCCCACTCGAGGAGCACCCCTTGAGCACTGGAGACACCCCACGCACCTCACGGACCAGACGCCTCAGGGCCTCGGCGGTCGCGGGCTTCACCGCGCTGCTGCTGCCCGTCGCGGCTCTCGTCGGTCTGGCCACCCCTGCGCACGCCGCGGGCACCACCGCCACGTACACCAAGACCCAGGACTGGGGAACGGGGTTCGAGGGCAAGTGGACGATCACCAACAGCGGCACCACCAGCATCAGTAGCTGGACCGTCGAGTGGGACTACCCCGCCGGCACCTCGGTGACCTCGGCGTGGGACGCCGACGTCACCAGCACCGGCACCCACTGGACCGCCAAGAACAAGAGCTGGAACGGCACCCTGGCTCCCGGTGCCAGCGTCAGCTTCGGATTCAACGGCGCAGGCGCCGGAAGCCCCAGCGGCTGCAAGCTCAACGGCGGCTCCTGCACCGGCGGCGGTGGCGGCGACCCGACCCCGACGCCCACGCCGACCCCCACCCCCACGCCCACCCCGACCCCGACGCCCACGCCGACCCCCACCGGCCCGGCGGGCAGCAAGATCCGTCTCGGCTACTTCGCCGAGTGGGGCGTCTACGGCCGCAACTACCACGTCAAGAACCTGGTGACCTCCGGCACGGCGAGCAAGCTGACCCACATCAACTACGCCTTCGGCAACGTCACCAACGGCCAGTGCGCCATCGGCGACTCGTACGCCGACTACGACAAGGCCTACACCGCGGACCAGAGCGTCGACGGCGTCGCCGACACCTGGGACACCGGTGCGCTGCGCGGCAGCTTCAACCAGCTGCGCAAGCTGAAGAAGCAGTATCCGAACATCAAGATCCTGTGGTCGTTCGGCGGCTGGACCTGGTCCGGCGGATTCGGCCAGGCGGCCGCCAACCCGACCGCCTTCGCCAACTCCTGCTACAACCTGGTCGAGGACCCGCGCTGGGCGGACGTCTTCGACGGCATCGACATCGACTGGGAGTACCCCAACGCCTGCGGCCTGTCCTGCGACACCAGCGGGGCCTCGTCCTTCAAGACGCTGATGTCCGCGCTGCGCACCCGGTTCGGCTCCAACAACCTGGTCACCGCGGCCATCACCGCCGACGGCACCAACGGCGGCAAGATCGACGCTGCCGACTACGCGGGCGCCGCGCAGTACGTCAACTACTACAACGTGATGACGTACGACTACTTCGGCTCCTTCGACGCGGACGGCCCGACCGCCCCGCACTCCCCGCTCACCTCCTACAGCGGCATCCCGATCGCCGGGTTCTACTCCGACGCGGCGATCCAGAAGCTGAAGAGCAAGGGCATCGCGTCGAACAAGCTCAACCTGGGCATCGGCTTCTACGGGCGCGGCTGGACCGGCGTCACGCAGGACGCCCCGGGCGGCTCGGCCACCGGTGCCGCGCCGGGCACGTACGAGGCGGGCAACGAGGACTACAAGGTCCTCAAGAACACCTGCCCGGCCACCGGGACCATCGCCGGCACCGCGTACGCCCACTGCGGCAGCAACTGGTGGAGCTACGACACCCCGGCGACCATCGCGGGCAAGATGGCCTACGTGAAGAGCCAGGGCCTCGGCGGAGCGTTCTTCTGGGAGTTCAGCGGCGACACCAGCAACGGTGAGCTGGTCACCGCGATCAACAACGGCCTGAGCTAGTCCGGCCGGAGGAAGGCCGGGGAGGCGGTCCAGCCGCCTCCCCGGCCTTCCGCGTGCTCAGGCCGTGCAGCGGGAGCCGTCGAGGGAGAAGGACGCGGGATCGGCGTTGCCCGAGTACCGGGCGCCGATGAAGCCGAAGGTCGCCGAACCGCCCGTGCCCAGCGAGCGGTTGTAGCCCTTGGCGCGGACCGTGACCGACCCGCCCGACTGGTGGAAGTCCGCGTCCCACATCTGCGTCACGCGCCGGCCGTCGGGGAACGTCCAGTCCAGCCGCCAGTCCGACCGCGGGATGCGGGTCGTGACGGTCACCGCCGCCTGGAAGCCGCTGTCCCACTCGTCGACCAGGGTGTACGTGACGGAACACGTCGCCGCGGGGGCGGAGGGCGAGCCGTGCGGGGACCGCGCGGGCGGGGCGGCGTCCGACGGGCGGCGGGCCGGCACGGCGGGGATCGTGTGCTCCGCGGCGGACGGCTCGGCGTCACCGGGGAAGGACGCGCCGTCGGAGGGGTCCTGGGTCCCGGCCGTCGCGGGGGCACTGGGCACACCGGGTCCGGGCAGCGGGGGCAGACCTCGGTCGGTGCCGCCCTGCGGGGTGGGCGCGGCGGAAGCGGCCCGCGGCGCGGAGTCGTCGGCCGTCACCAGGACCGTCAGCCCGACCACGGCGGCCAGCAGGCCCGCGACGACCACCACGGCCATCCGGCCGCCGGGCAGGTGCCCGCGGGCCCGCCCGGCCGGGCGGGCGGTGCGGCGCGGCGGCCTGCGGTCCGCACGCCGCAACGGCGGCTGCGCCCCGCCGACGCGGGTCGCCTGCCGGCGGGCCTCCAGGTACGCCGGGCCCGCCCAGCCCAGCACGCCCTCGGCGAGCGCTTGCGCCAGGGCGTCGCCGTCGCCGTGCGGGGTCAGGCAGACCACCGCCTTCGCGCAGTCCGGGCACCGGTCGAGGTGCCGGCGCAGGTCCTCCGGCAGCGCTTCCTGCGGCAGGAACCTCGCCGTGTCCAGCAGCCCGGCGTAGCCTCCGCACTCCTGCGTCGGGGGCTCCGCCATGTGCGTGCGCAGGCAGTACTCGCGGAAGAACTCGCGCGCGCGGTCGGTCTCCTCGGGGGTGACTGCCGGGTGGCGCTCCACCTCCGCGTACCAGAGCGTCTCCGCGGCCCGCTCGGGCATCGCCCGCAGCCCGCGCAGCGCCAGCGGCTCCGGGCGCCGCGCCCCGGTGCGGGCCCGGCGGGCGGCACGCTCGGCGTTCAGCCAGATCCGCAACTCGGGCTGCAGGCTGTCGCCGTCGCCGGCGGCCGCCCAGTGCGCGGTGGTGTCCCGGACGGCCGTCAGCAGGAACGGCAGGCAGGGCAGCCCCGCACCACCGGTACCGGTACCGGGCGCGTGCGCCGTGTACGGCTCCTTGGCCGCCGCCAGCCCGCGGTCGAAGGCGTCGGCGGCCAACCGATCGCCGGCCTCGCGGGTGAGGGTGCACAGCTGCGCGAGGCAGAGCACTTCCCCCCAGTACTCGGACAGCAGGACGGCCTCGGGGACCGGGGCTGCGGGGGTCATGGAGCGGGGGACCACCCTTCGGCGTCGGGGAGGCTGCGCCTTTGTGGTGCCGGGAGCCTTTCACGCTTCCTGCACAAGCAGCAAGACGCGATGTCCCTTGCGTGCAGGGGGTGTTGATGCAGCTTTGACGGGATGCGCGACGTCCGTGCGCGCGCAGGACGGCCCGTGGTGCGGCGCCCGAGGCCACCGCGCCGCCCCCGACGCGGATCGGCGGTGCCGAGGGCATTCGCAGTGCGACGCGGCGCCCACCGGGACCCGCACGCCGTCCGGTCGGCGCGTGCGCCGTTGGTGTGCGGTGCCGAGGGCGGGCCCTCCCGGAGCGTCACGCCGTTCCGTCGGCGGGGGCGGAGGTGGGAGCGGCGGGGCGTGGGAGGGCGGTGCGGATGGCCGGGAGGGTCAGGACCGCGGCCACCGCGCCGAGTTGCCAGACGGCGCCGAAGCCGAGGACACCGGAGGTGCCCAGGAGCACCGACAGCGGCCCGGCGGCGGCGAGGCCGACGGGGCCCAGGGCGAACGCGCCGAAGGCGCCGTACGCGCTGACGCGGGCGACGGCCCCGGGTGGGACCTGGGACTGGGTGACGGTGGCGTAGAGGGTTGCGCAGACGGACGAGCCGATGCCCGCGGCCAGCGCGCCGGCGCAGACCCACGGCAGCGGCCACCCGCCGGCGAGGGCCGCCGAGGGCAGGGCCCAGCACACCGTGGCGGCCGTGGCGACGAACAGCGGCCGGCGGGGCCTGCGGCCCAGCATGGCCGTGCCGCCGGCGACCGCGCCCGCCCCGTACAGCGCCATGACCAGGCCCCACGAGGTCGCCCCGCCGAGGCGGCGCTGGGCGACGAGGGGGCCGAGGACCAGGAACGGCGCCCACACGAAGAGGTTGAACAGGCAGACGTGGAGGGAGGTGACCCACAGCCAGGTCCGGGAGCGGAACTCCGTCCAGCCCTCCCGCAGGTCGGTGAGGAAGGAAGCCGCGGGTCCGGCGGGTCCGGCCGTACGGGGCAGCAGGAGCAGCGCCGCGACGCTGACGCCGTAGCTGGCGGCGTCCACCGCGAACACCGCCGACGCGCCCGCGGTCGCGGTCAGCACGCCGGCGAGCGCGGGCCCGGCGACCGACGCCGCCGAACGGGCCACGCCCAGGAGCGCGTTGCCGTCCGACAGCGCGTCGCCCCGCACGATGCGCGGCACGAGCGCGTCGAGCGCCGGGGTGAACAACGCCTCGGCGGCGCCCCAGACGACGACCAGCGCCGTCAGCGTCGCCAGGTGCGGTGCGCCGCCCAGCAGGGCCAGGGCCAGGCCGCCCTGGGTGAGGCAGCGCGTGATGTCGGCGGTGAGCATCACCCGCCGGCTGCCCCAGCGGTCGCTGAGGACGCCGCCGGCGAGGAGCACCAGGACCAGCGGCAGGATCCGGGCGGTGAGGACGAGGCCGAGTTCGGTACCGCCGCCACCGTTCTCCAGCACGGCGAACGCCAGCGCGACCGACGCCATCGACGATCCGAGCAGGGACGTGGCGTAGCCGGTGAAGAAGCGGCGGAAGTCGCGTTCCCGCAGCACAGCGGGGCGGAAGTCGAAGGCCATGGGCGCAGCGTGCAAGGGCCGTCGGCCGACACGCCAGAGCGGCGGTCGAAATTATTGAGTCGGGTCGAATCAACTTATGATGGATGCGGTTGCGGACGGCAGGTCATTTACTGCGGTCCGCGGGCCTTGGTGAGGGTGCGCAGCGACAAGGGGGTGGGGCATGAGCCGTCCCGTGGAGTACGCCGTCGCCGTCGACCGGTATCTCGCCGCCACGGGCCTGGGCACCGGCTCCCGCCGGGTCTACCGGATCGCCCTCGCCACCTGGGCGTGGGGCCTGGTCGACCGCGCCGCGCCCCTGGGGCGCGGTCGGCGCAACGCCGCGCCGCCCGCCGTCCCGCTGGCACTGCTCGACACACCGCAGGCCGCGCGGCGGTTGCGCGAGGCCTTCGCCGCGCGCTCCGCGGCGGTCGGCGCCCGTACCGCCAACCGCGAACTGTCCGTGCTCGTCGCCGCCGTGACCTGGTGGCGGGCGCAGGGCTGGCTGACCGGCGACCCCGTGGACGGCCTGCGGGCGCTGCCCCTGCCGGGGCCGCGCGACACGGGGGGCGGCCTCGACGCGGACCGCGCGCGGGAGGTGCTCGGCCTGCCGGCCCCCTTGCGCGAACAGGCCCTGTGGCATCTGCTCCACGACACCGGGGCGTCCATCGAGCGGGTCCTCGCCCTGGACGTCGACCACCTGGACCTGCCCGGCCGCCGTACCCGTGAGCGCCTCGGCGGCACGCCGCTGCGCTGGGGTGAGGCGACGGGGCGGCTGCTGGCGCTGCTGACACTGGGGCGCGTCGCCGGGCCGGTGTTCCGCACCGGCCGGGGGCGGCTGTCCTACCGCCGCGCGGCCGAGGTCTTCACCGCCGCCACCCGCCCGCTCGACCCGGGCGGGTGGGGGTGGACGCTGCGGGACCTGCGCGGCCCGGGGCGGCGGTGACCCGCGGCGTCAGCCGCCGTGGGTGAAGCGGGCGACGACCGTGAGCGTCGCGGGGCCCTTGATCATGCCGAGCCGGTTCCAGGTGAGGCCGAAGTCGGCCCGGTCGACGACGGCTTCGACGGTGAGGACGACCGCGTCGGGGGAGGCGGTGTCGGCCCGGCCCGTCAGAGCGAGCGGGCGGGTGGTGCCGCGCACGGTCAGTTCGCCGTCGACCGCGAGGGCGCCGTCCGCGTCGGCGGTGACCCGGCGGGCGGTGAAGACGATCGCCGGGTGGGCGGCGACGTCGAAGAACTCGGCGGACTTCAGGTGGGTGTCCCGCTGGGTGTTGCCCGTGTCGAGAGAGGCGGCCTCGATGGTGAGCGTGCCGTGTGCGGTGCCGTCGGGGGCGAGTTCGCCGCTGCCGGCGACGGTGGCGAAGGCGCCCTTGACGGTGGCCGCGTTCCACATCGTCTTGTGCGTGAGCCGGACCGAGGAAGCCGCGGGGTCGAGGACCCACGAGCCCGTGCGCGGGCCGGCGGGGGTGGTGGACGAGTCGGTCATGGGGGAACCGCATCCTTTGATTGCTAGCCAGATATTAAGTAGCTGGTTAGACAATAACGGGCATTGGTACCCTGGGCAATGTGATGACGGAGATCCATACGGGGGCGGACGGCGGGGTGACCTGCCCCGGCACCGCGGACCTGGAACTGCTCGCGCGGTGGGACGGGTTGCAGTCGGGCTTCCGCCGCGTCACCGATCAGCTGCTGGCGGACGTGGAGGCGCGGTCGGGGCTGGCCCCGTCCTCGTTCCAGGCGTTGTGGTTCCTCATGACCACACCGGAGCGCTCCGCGCCGATGAACCAGCTCGCGGGAACCCTCGGCTTCACGACGGCGGGCACCACCAAGGTCGCCGACCGCCTCACGGAGGCCGGCCTCATCGAACGCCGTCCGTGCCGGAGCGACCGGCGGGTCACGCTGGCGGCGCTCACCGAACGCGGGCTGGAGGTGGCGGCGACGGCCGCCCGCGCCCTCGCCGACGCGCTGCGGGAACGCGTCGTCGCCCCCCTCGGCGGCACGGAGCGCTTCGCCGCGCTCGCGGACGCGGTCACCGCGGTCGACCCGGAGCCGCCGGGCCGTCCCCCGTGCGGCGCCTGAGCACAAGCCGTCAGATGCCTGTCGCGACCGAGCGCGGGTCGAAGCCGAAGGGCAGCTCCAGGCGGTGGCGGCGCATCAGGGCGTCGTCGGACAGCAGTTCCTGCGTGCGGCCGTCGGCCGCGATGACGCCGCCGCTGAGGATCACCGCGCGGGAGCACAGTTCCAGGGCGTAGGGCAGGTCGTGCGTGACCATCAGCACCGTGACGTCCAGCGACCGCAGGATGTCGGCGAGTTCGCGCCGCGAGGCCGGGTCCAGGTTGGACGAGGGCTCGTCGAGGACGAGGATCTCCGGCTCCATGGCGAGCACGGTGGCCACCGCGACCCGGCGCCGCTGGCCGAAGGACAGGTGGTGCGGCGGCCGGTCGGCGAACTCCGCCATGCCGACCCGCTCCAGTGCCCTGCGGACGCAGGCTTCCAGCTCGGGGCCGCGCATCCCGGCCGCGGCGGGTCCGAAGGCGACGTCCTCGCGGACGGTCGGCATGAACAACTGGTCGTCCGGGTCCTGGAAGACGATGCCGACCCGGCGGCGGATCTCCGCGAGGTGCCTGCGGTCGCCGACCGGCAGGCCCGCGACGGTGACCGTGCCCGCGCCCGCCTCCAGGATGCCGTTGAGGTGCAGGACGAGCGTGGTCTTGCCGGCGCCGTTGGGCCCGAGCAGGGCGACCCGCTCGCCGCGGCCGATGGTGAGGTCCACGCCGAACAGCGCCTGGTGGCCGTCGGGGTAGGCGTAGGCGAGGCCGTCGACCTCGAGCGAAGGTGTCACACGAACCATCCCATCAGACAGACCAGCAGCGCGGCGGCCGGGAGCGCGGCCGCGTACGACCACTGGGCACGGGACGCCGTGACGTCGTCGATCACCGGCATGCTGCCGGCGTAGCCGCGGCTGACCATGGCCAGGTGGACGCGCTCGCCGCGTTCGTAGGAGCGGATGAACAGGGCGCCCGCGGACTTGGCGAGCACGCCCCAGTGGCGCGGGCCGCGGGCCTCGAAGCCGCGCGAGGCCCGGGCGACGCGCATGCGGCGCATCTCGTCGGTGATGACGTCGCCGTAACGGATCATGAAGGAGGCGATCTGCACCAGCAGCGCGGGCAGCCGCAACCGCTGCAGCCCGAGCAGCAGTTCGCGCAGTTCGGTGGTGGAGGCCAGCAGCACCGACGCGGCGACGCCCAGGGTGCCCTTGGCGAGGATGTTCCAGGCGCCCCACAGGCCGTTCACGCTCACGGACAGCCCGAGCACCTGCGTGTGCGGGCCCTCGGCGACGAACGGCATCAGGACGGCGAAGGCGACGAACGGCACCTCGATCAGCAGCCGCCGCAGCAGGAAGCCCGCGGGTACCCGGGCCACCGCCGCCACCGTGGCCAGCAGCACCGCGTACAGGCCGAAGGCCCACACCGCGGTGCGCGGGGTGGACACGACGACCAGGACGAAGCAGAAGACCGCGGCGATCTTGCACTGCGGGGGCAGCGCGTGCACCCGCGAGTGCCCGTGCCGGTAGAGCCGGTGTGCGTGCCCCGCGCCCATCCGTCAGGCCTCGTCCGCGCGCGGCCGGCGGCGCACGACCCAGAAGACGCCGCTGCCGAGCGCGAGGGTGGCGCCGACGCCCAGGATCCCGGCGAGACCGCCGGACAGCCGGGGGTCGCCGACGTCCTCGGTGCGGTAGTCCGCCAGCGGCGAGTCCTTGGCCGCGTGCTCCTCGGTCTTCTTGTCGATGCCGTGGTCGGCGGCGACCTTCTCCAGGCCGTCGGGGCTGGACGACGCGTAGTAGCTGACGAATCCGGCGAGCACCAGGGCGGCGATCAGGCCGGCGATCCACAGCGGCCGTACGCCGCCGCGCTTGGGGGTGGTGGTCACGGCCGCCATCAGACGGTCGCCTCCTTCAGCTCCAGCGGACGGCGCAGGCCACGGGCGCCGTGGACGAGATCGGGACGGACGGCGATCACGGCGCCCACCGTCGCGGCGGTGATGAACGCCTCACCGATGCCGATGAGCACGTGGACGCCGACCATGGCGGCGAAGACCTTGCCCAGGGGGACGTCGGTCGTGCCGCCGAGCGCGTAGATCGCGGTGAAGGCGACCGAGGCCGCGGGGACGGAGAGCAGGGCCGCCGCGAAGGCCGCGCCCGTCACCGAGCCGCGGGTGCGGGGCAGCACCTTCACCAGGCCGCGGAAGACCGCGTAGGCGACGACGACCGTCACGATCGCCATGTCCGTGATGTTCACGCCGAGCGCGGTGAGCCCGCCGTCGGCGAAGAGCACCCCTTGGATGAGCAGCACCACCGACACGCACAGGACGCCGGTGAAAGGGCCCACCAGGATGGCGGCCAGTGCGCCTCCGAGGAGATGGCCGCTGGTGCCCGCCGCGACGGGGAAGTTGAGCATCTGCACGGCGAAGATGAAGGCGGAGACGAGTCCGGCCAGTGGCGCGGTGCGCTCGTCGAGTTCGCGCCGGGCACCGCGCAGGCTCACGGCGACGGCCGCCGCCGCCACGGCCCCGGCCGCCACCGACACCGGGGCGTCGATGAATCCGTCGGGTACATGCATGAGGTGCTCCGCTTCGGAGTCGGCCTGCTCGAACGCCTCATCATACGGCCTTATTGCAACATGGTTGCAAGAGCCTGGGACACGCGAAAACGTTCCCCTCGCGTGTACCGGTGGCCGCGACCGGATCGCCTTCACGGCGCCGGTCGTTCAGGCCAGCGGCCGCCCCGCCGTCAGGTTCCAGCGCCCGGAGCGCCCGCTGAATTCCGTCGCGGTGAGCGGCGGGACGTCGATCCGCCAGAACGCCGGCTCCGGCACGCCCAGTGCCCGTACCGCGCACGCCCGGACGATCTCCGGCTCGACGACGGCGACCACCCGGCCGGTCGCGGCCGCCAGCGAGTCCAGCCAGGCGCCGACCCTTGCGCACAGGTCGCGCAGCGACTCCGCGTCGTGCGGCGCGGCGTCGGGGTCGGAGAGCCAGGCCGCGACCGCGTCGGGCTCCTCCGCGCTCACCTCGGCCAGCGTGCGGCCGCGCCAGCGCCCCAGCGCCCAGCCGTCGGGGGCCTCCTCGGTGCCGGCCAGTCCCAGCGCCGCGGCCGTCGCCCGGCAGCGCGCCGAGGGCGACACCAGGACCCGGCCGGCGGAGGGCAGGTCGCCGGCCACCGCGCGGGCGGCCACCAGCGCGCTCTCGTCCGGCGGCACGTCGTCGTCGAAACGGGCCTCGCGCAGCGCGGCCGTCACGACCGGCGAGATCAGGGTCACCCGGGTGGTCATGCGCTCTCCTCCGTTGTCCGCGGGGCCGCCGCGCGGCCCCCGGCAACCCTTCCACGCCAGGTCGCGCCGCCAACGGGGGCGCACCCGTGTGCCCTTGGCCGTTCGGCCGGACCGCGGTACCGTCGCGAGGACGAACACGACGGCACGGCGGAAGTCCGGTGGGAATCCGGCACGGTCGCGCCACTGTGAGCCGGGCACAGCGCCGGGCGAGTCAGACCCGCAGCCGTCGACATCGCTCCACCGACCGGGACGCGCGTTCCCACCAGGAGGTCACACCATGGCGCAGTCCGCCGTCCAGCCCGCCGTCGCACCCACCGCCGTCCCCGCCCCGCTGCCGATCGGCGCGATCGCGCCGTGGGCGGTCTTCTTCGGCGTCCTGATGCTCGTCGTCCTCTACTTCGTGGGTGCCGAGCAGGGCGCGACCTCGCTCATCTCCGGCGAGAACGTGCACGAATGGGTGCACGACGGGCGTCACCTGCTCGGCTTCCCCTGCCACTGAGCGGGCGCGGCCGGCCCGGCCGACCACCCGTTGTCGCCGCCCCCGCCCGGGGCGGATCTTTCCCGGCGTGTCCCGTGGGACCGCCCGCGGCGAGGGCGGGGCCGACACCCCACCCGCGCTGCCACCGTGTGCACGCCGCGGGCCGCTGCCGTGGCAACCCCCGCCGGTCGGGCAGGTGCCCGGCCTTCGGCGTTCAACGGGTGGCGCGGGCCGGGCCGTTCGCAGTGACCAGGGTGTGCAGCCGGTCGGCGGCGGTGCGGCCGAAGTCCGGGTCGTTGAGGTGCGTGTCGTACGCGGCCAGCTCCACCCGGCTGCCGCGCAAGCCCTCGCGCAGCGCCGTGAACAGCACCTCGTCGACGGACGGGTCGTGGTACGGGCCGCCAGGGGCGCCGAGGGTGGACAGGCCGCGCAGCGGGAGCAGCAGGGCCGCGGGACCGGTCGCGGCGCGCAGTTTCTCGGCGACCTGGCGGCCGAGCGCGGCGCACTCGGCGGCGCTGGTGCGGATGACGGTGACCGACGGGTTGTGCACGTGGACGTGGCGGGACCGGAAGCGTTCGGGCAGCGAGGCGAGCGGCCCGAACTTGACCATGTCCAGCGCCCCCGGGCTCACCACCTGCGGCAGTCCGGCGCGGCCCGCCGCCCGCAGCCGGTCCGGGCCCGCCCCGAAGGCGCCGCCGACCAGGTCGTCGGCGAGCTCGCTGAGCGTGAGGTCCAGTACGCCGGCGAACATCCCCTGCGCGGCGAGGGTCTCCAGGGAGCGGCCGCCCGACCCGACGGAGTGGAAGACCAGTACCTCGTAGCCGAGTTCGGTCAGCCGCTGCCGGGCGGCGTCCACGCCCGGGGTGGTCACGCCGGCCATGCTGGCCGCGACCAGCGGCCGGTCGTCCGCGGGCGGCGGCGCGTCGGTGGCGTACCCCGTGGCCATGGCGGCGATGGCGTCGGCCGCGTTCGCCAGGATCGGCGCCGAGACGCGGTTGACGCCCGCGATGTCGACGACGCTGTACATCATCGCGATGTCGGCAGCCCCCACGTACGGCGAGACGTCGCCGGCCGCCATCGAGGACACCATCAGCTTCGGCACCCCCAGCGGCAGGGCGCGCATCGCGCGGGTCGCGATCGACGTACCGCCGCTGCCCCCGATGGCCAGCACACCGTGCAGCCGCCCCTGTTCGTGCAGTCGGCGCACCACCTCGGCCGCGCCCTCGGCCATCGTCGTCACGGCGGTGCCCCGGTCCCCCTGGGCGCGCAGCCGGGCGAGATCGGCGCCCGCCGCGCGGGCGACCTCGACACGCGGTATGTCGGGGGGCACCAGGGGCTCACCGGCGACCCCGGTGTCGATGAGGACGACCTCCACGGCGCGCCGCAGCAGGCGCTCGCGCAGCCATCCGTACTCCACACCCTTGGTGTCCAGCGTTCCCAGCAGCGCAACCACCGGCATGGATCACAGTGTTGGGGGCATCGGCGGATGTGACAAGGCCTCATGCCGCCGGCATGCGCCGCAGCAGCAGGAGCGCGGTGTCGTCCACCCGGTGCTCGGAGGCGCCGTCGAAGTGGACGAGGGTCTCGGCGAGCCGGTCCAGCGGACCCTCGCCGGCGGCGGACAGCGCGCCGGCGAGACCGGCGATGGCGGTGTCCAGGTCGGTGCCGGGGCTCTCGACCAGCCCGTCGGTGTAGAGCGCGAGCACTGCCTCCGGTGGCAACGGCACCTCGGTGGTGGGGTATTCGGCGTGCGGGTCGATGCCCAGCAGCAGCCCCGGCGGGGTCGTGAGCACCTCGGTACGTCCCCCGGGGTGGCGCAGCAGCGGTGGCGGATGACCGGCGCTGGCCAGCCGTGCGATGCCCTCGGCGAGGTCGAGGTGTACGTACAGGCAGCTGGTGAAGAGCCCGGTGTCGAGCTCGTCGAGCAACCGGTTGGTGCGGGCCAGCACCTCGTCGGGCGAGGCGCCCGCGGTCGCGTGCGCGTGCACGGCGGTGCGGACCTGGCCCATCAGCGCGGCGGCGTTGACGTTGTGGCCCTGGACGTCGCCGATGACGGCGGCCGCGCAGGTGCCGTCGAGCCGGATCAGGTCGTAGAAGTCGCCGCCGATGTCCATGCCGCTGGTGGCGGGCAGATAGCGGGCGGCGACCTCCAGACCGGGCAGCGAGGGCAGCGTGTGCGGGAGCAGCGCGGCCTGGAGGCCGTGGGCGAGTCGGTGCTTGGCGTCGTAGATGCGGGCCCGGTCCAGGGCCTGTGCGATGAGCGCGGTCAGCGAGGCCATGGCGCTGCGCTCGTCACCGCGGAACGGGCGCGGATGGTCGTAGCCGAGGATGCAGCAGCCGACCGGGCGGCCCGAGGCGATCAGCGGCAGCAGGGCCCACGCCGACTTCCGCAGGGAGCCGGTCAGCCCCGGGTACGCCCGCAGCAGTTCCTCGGGGGAGCTGTAGAACCGGGGCACCCCGGTGAGCAGGGCCCGGCTCGCCGGGGTCAGCCGCGAGCCGAGCGGGGTGCCGTCGAGCGCGGCCATCGCCTCTTCGTCGTAGCCGCGATGGCCGATCACCCGCAGCCGGCCGCCCTCCGCGACGACGAGCACGAAGCCGTCCGCGCCGAACGCCGGCGGGAACAGGTCGGCCACCAGCTCGACCACGTCGCGCACCCCGACCGCCTCGGCGAGCGCGCCGGCGAGCTGCATCAGGTGGTAGATCGCCGTGACCCGGTCCGGTGCCGCGCCGGCCGCGTCCTTCCGGCAGTTCCCGGGGGCCCGCGGCGCCGGCTCAGGACGGTGGTCGGTGGGGGAGATCCGCACGCTCACCCCGGTCCTGTCCGGGTAGAGCTGGAAGAGCAGCCAGTGGTCGGGGGGCCGCCGGGCGATGAACGACGTCGGCTGCCCGCTGAGCACGGCCCCGCGGTAGCGGTCCTCGTGCACCGCGTCGTGCAGCCAGGGCAGCACCTGCCACGGCAGGGCGCCGAGCAGCACCCCGGCGGACTCGCCGAGGAGCAGTTCGGCGTGGCCGCTGACGTAGGTGATCCGCCCGCTCTGGTCCAGGGCGCACCCGCCCTCCGGCAACCGCCGTGCGAAATCGGCCGCCGCCTGCGCCTCGTCCGGCGCCGCCCGCGCGGCGCCGGGCCGGTCCAGCACCCGCGGCAGCGGGCCCGGACGGACCGGGTCGCCGGCCGACTCCGCGTGCTGCAGGTGCTCGCACATCACGTCGCACGCGCGGCCGATGACGGCGTGCTCGATCCCGGCCGGGGGCTCGGGATGGGAACCGGGCCAGATCAGCATCAGCGCGCCGCGCACGAGGTGCGCGGCGTCCTGCAAGGGGGCGGCGGCCAGGGCCAGGTCGTACGGCAGCACCAGCGCGGTCTGCGGGTAGCGCTCCGCCAGCTCCTCCCGCGTCCCCAGCCACACCAGGCGCCCGGTGCGCACGGCGTCCGCCACCGGCGCCGAACGGTTCAGGGCCATCCGGGCCCACGGCGTCGCCAGCTCCCGCGGTGCCCCGGTCAGCACCTCCAGGCCCAGCCCCCGCCCTTCGGGCAGCACCAGGAAGACCGCGCCGATGTGCGCGTTCGTGGCGCGCACGACCTCGGCCAGCGTCTCGTCCAGCTGCTCCCGTACGGGGGCGGTCACCACCATCGCGGGCCCACCGTCCATGCCGATCGGCTCTCTAAGGGGACGATACGCCTCATTCCCCCCTCGGCACCCGCCGAGCCGCCGCACCGGCGCCGCGGGCGCACCTTGGGGGCGAGCGGGGCCGGGGCGATGAGGTCGATGGCGGTGGCGGGAGGGAGGCGGTGCTCACGCGGTCGATGGGGTGGGGCGCTGGGCACCGTCGGCCACGTACGGGACGGGGCGTCTCGGGCGGCGGTCGAGGCGCGGGCCCGTGCAGGTGATCAGGAGGTCGTGGGACTCCGGCCGGGTCCGCGAGTGCGGTGGCGTGGGCGTATCGGGCGGCGGCTGAGGCGGGGCCCGGGCGGTCGCGTGCCGGGCGCGGGTTACGACGGGTGGGTCGTCGGGGCCGGGGCGATGAGGTCGATGGCGGTGCCGACCTGGTCGGCGAGGGTGACGGCGACCAGGCGGGCCTGGGGGGAGGGCACGGCGCCGGGGGTGGGGCGGAGCATGAAGCGGCCGTGGAAGCGGCCGTTGTGGAAGACCCGGAGCTCGACCTCCGTGTCGGGCAGGCCCTGGCGGTCGGCGTTCCAGGGGTGGCGGCCCCAGAAGATCGTGCCGTCGGCCTCGAGCCGCGGCGGGTGGCCGACGAGCGTGCCGTACTCGAAGCGGTAGCCGCGCAGTTGCAGCAGGCTCACCAGCTGGTCGCCGACGTGCTCCACGACCCGGTGCGGGGAGGGGGCGCACTGGGCGAGCCGGGCGGTCTCGTGGATGCGGGCCAGGTGGTCCGCGTCGGTGACCACGACGACTTCCAGTTGCCGGGTCCTGGCGGCCAGTTGGGAGACGGCCAGCCCCACTGCGAGCAGGAGCAGGGCGGTGGCGATGTCGCCGGGCCCGGCGATGGTGAACCGCCCGTAGGGCGGGGCGAAGAAGAAGTCGAACCACGCCGCTGCCGACAGCGCGGCGACGGCTCCGGCGACACGGCTGCCGAGAACGGCCACGGCGACCACCGCGACCACCAGGACCAGGGCCACGAGCGGGGCGGCGATGCCTGTGCGGAAGGGCAGCAGCACCGCGCTGACGGCGAGCGGCAGCAGGACCGCGGCCGGCAGGGCGAGCCTGCGCAGGAACGGGGACAGGGACGGATTACGGAGCACGGCCCTCACCTGATTCGGCTGGTCGGGACGGATACCCCCCCCCGCGGACCCCCCCGCGGAACGGTCAGACGGGCCCGGCGGCCCGCAGCGGCAGCCGCCGGGCGTTGCGGCGGCTCACGGTCTCGAAGAGCTCCTGGAGCGACGGGCGCGGCACGGTCAGCACCGGGCAGGCCGCGTCCCGTACGCACCGGTGGGCCACCGAGGGCGACAGCAGCCGGCGCAGCAGGCCGGTGCGCCCGGCGCCGACGACGAGCAGGTCGTCCTCGCGGTCCGCGACGTGCACCAGGCAGCGGGCCACCGGGCCGCGGGCGACGAGCGCCCGGACCGGCAGGCCGGCCGGCGCACCGCCGAAGGCGTCGTCCATCGCGGTCAGCAGCCGTGTCCTGGCCTGGTCCTGCCCCGCGCTCAGCAGCGGCGGGCACGGGTGGCGCCGGTAGGCGAACTCGCCGCCGGCCGGCTCCCAGGCGTGCACCACGACCAGCACCGCATCGCCGCGGCGGGCCTCGGCGGCCGCCCGGTGCAGTGCCGCGAGACTGCCCAGCGAACCGCTCACCCCCACGACCACGCGGCGGTATCCGGCGTCTTCCATACCCCCATGGAAGCGCCGTCCGCGTCCGCGCGCGGGGGCTCTTGTCGTCGCCCTGTCGCCGCCGCCACGGCCCTTGACGCTTCCCTGACCGTGCCGCCAGCGCACCGTCAACGCTTGGCCCGCGGACGTCAACGTCGCATCAGGGACGGGCCCGGACCCGCACGTGCCGGGCATAGCGTCAATGCCTGGCCACGGACCACATCCGGCCCGGGCCCACCGTCACGAACGAACCTCACAGGAGGATCGCGATGAGCGAGACATGGTGCGGGGACGACCCGGAACCTTCCGAACCCGTCCCGGCCGGACACCCCAGAGGGGAGACGCTGTTCGTCCCCGTCCGGCCGGGTCCCGCCGGGTGCGTCGCGAGAATGTTCCGCACGCCCCTGGGCGGCCGTACGGCCGTCGCCTTCACCAGTGAGGAACGCCTGGCCGCCACGCTCGGCGCCGGCCAGGAATGGATCAGGCTCGGCGAGCCCGCGCTGCGGGCGCTCGCCGAACCGCTGGGGGTGACCACCCTCACCGTGGACCCGCAGTTCGCCGCGCCCGCCGTGGGCGCCACCGCGGACTGGGACCCGCGGGCCGTGCACACCGCCGACCACCTGCCGCTGCGCATCGGCTGAGGAGCGTCCTGCCATGACCATCTCTGAGACCACCGCCTTCACCGCGCTCGCCGCAGAGGGCGTCGACACCGGGCTGTCCGTCTGGCCGGCCTCCACCCGCACCGCGCCGCACGGCGAGCTGTCGGTGGGGGGCGTCGCCCTCACCGAGCTCGCCGAGCGCTTCGGCACCCCGGCGTACGTCCTCGACGAGGGCGAGGTGCGTGCCCGCTGCCGCACCTACCGGGCCGCGTTCCCCGACGCCGACGTGCTGTATGCCGCCAAGGCGTTCCTGTGCCGGGCGATGGCCCACTGGGTCGAGGAGGAGGGCCTGGGCCTGGACGTCTGCTCGGCCGGAGAGCTCGAACTCGCCGTCATCACCGGCTTCCCGCCGGAGCGCATCGTGCTGCACGGCAACGCCAAGAGCCCCGAGGACCTGGCCACCGCGCTGCGCCTGGGGGTGGGCCGCATCGTCATCGACAGCACCGGGGAGATCGCCCGGCTGGCCGCCCAGGTCCCGGCCGGGTCCCGGCAGAAGGTGCTGCTGCGGGTGGTGCCCGGCATCGCGGCGGGCGGTCACGCCGCGGTGCGCACCGGCACCGACGACCAGAAGTTCGGGCTGTCGCTCGCCGACGGCTCCGCGCAGCACGCGGTGGCCCGGGTCCTGGACCAGCCGCGTCTCGAACTGGTCGGCCTGCACTGCCACCTCGGGTCGCAGATCTCCAGCGTCAAGCCGTACCTGTCCGCCGTGCGGCGGCTGGTGGGGCTGCTGGCCGGGATCCGCCGCCAGCACGGCGTCGCGCTGCCCGAACTGGACCTGGGCGGCGGCCACGCGGTGGCCTACCGGCCCGGCGAGGCGGCGCTCGACATCACCTCGCTGGCCGCCCGGGTGCGTGGCGAGCTCGCCGCGAGCTGCGCGGCGGCCGGGCTGCCGGTCCCGCGGCTGACGGTCGAGCCCGGCCGCGCCATCGCCGGGCCCGCGGGTGTGGCGCTGTACCGGGTGCTGTCGGTCAAGCGCACCGGCGGCCAGGTCTTCGTGGCCGTGGACGGCGGCATGAGCGACAACCCGCGGCCCGCCCTGTACGGGGTGCGCTACGCGCCCCGGCTGATCGGCCGGCACTCCACGGAGGAGCCCGCGCTGGTCACCGTCGTGGGCCGGCACTGCGAGGCCGGCGACGTGCTGGCCTCCGCGGTCCCGCTGCCCGGCGACATCCGGCCGGGCGACCTGCTGGGTGTGCCGGTCGCGGGCGCGTACCACCTGTCGATGGCCTCGACGTACAACATGGTCGGCCGCCCGCCGGTGGTCGCCGTGGACGAGGGGCGGGCGCGGCTGCTGGTGCGCCGCGAGTCGATGGAGGACTTCCGCAGGCGCGACATCGGCCTGTGAACGGTTCCGGCCGGCCCCGGCGGTGCCCGGCCGGTGTGCCCCGGAGGGGCCGCCCGGGTCACGCCGGATAGGCGTGCACCTGGGCGGCCTTGACGGTGGCCCAGACCTCGGCCCCCGGGTGGAGGTCGAGTTCGGCCGCGGCGGCGGTCGACAGGTCGGCGGCGAGCGGGAGTCGGCCGTCGACGTCGACGCGGATGCGGTCGCCCCGGGACTCCAGGCCGACGACCCGGCCGTGCCACAGGTTGCGGGCGCTCGCACCGGCGGGCCGTTCCCGGTACAAGGTGACGGCGTCGGGCGGGAACGCGGCGAAGGCCGGTCCCGTCAGGTCGTCGGTGGTGGTGATCGCCGGTCCCCCGGCGAGCGTCACGACGCGGCCTGCGGCCTCACCCCGGTAGAGGTTGAGCCCCACCAGGTGGGCGATGTAGTCGGTGCGGGGACGGCGGGCGACCTCGGCCGGGGTGCCCTCCTGCACGGCGCGGCCGTGCTCGATGACCACCAGCCGGTCGGCCAGCACCATCGCGTCCAGCGGGTCGTGCGTCACCAGTACCGCCACGGCCTCGAAATCCGCCAGGTGGCGCCGGAGTTGCGAGCGCACCTCCAGCCTGGTGCGGGCGTCCAGCGCGGCCAGCGGCTCGTCCAGCAGGAGCAGCCGCGGGCGGGTCGCCAGCGCGCGGGCCAGGGCGACGCGCTGTGCCTGCCCGCCGGACAGCCGCCTTGGTCGGGCCGCGGCGTGCTCGGCCAGTCCCATCCGCTCCAGCCAGGCCGCGGCCTCGGCGCGGGCCCGTGCCTTCGACAGGCCCCGGCAGCGCGGACCGAAGGCCACGTTGTCGAGGGCGGACAGGTGCGGGAAGAGCAGGTAGTCCTGGAACACCACGCCGACCGGGCGGGCCTCGGGCGGCGTTCCGTCCAGGTCCGTCCCGTCCAGCCGCAGCCGTCCGCCGGTCAGCGGCGTCAGACCGGCCAGGGCGCGCAGCGCGGTGGTCTTGCCGGCGCCGTTGGGCCCCAGCAGTGCCAGGACCTCGCCGGGGGCGGCGGTCAGTCGTACGTCGAGCCGGAACGTGCCCAGGTCGACGACGAGTTCGGCCCGCAGGCCCTGGGCGCCGTTCATGCGGCCGTCATCCATCGGTCGCGCAGCCCCGCGAGGACCGCGACGGAGACGACGAGCAGCACCAGGCTGAGCGCGATGGCCGCCGCGGGGTCGCTCTGCAGGGCCAGGTAGACCGCCAGCGGCATGGTCTGGGTGCGGCCGGGAAAGTTGCCCGCGAAGGTGATGGTGGCGCCGAACTCGCCGAGCGCGCGCGCCCACGCCAGCACCGCGCCCGCGGCGATGCCCGGCGCGATCAGCGGCAGGGTGACCCGGCGGAACGCGGTGAAGCGGGAGGCGCCCAGCGTGGTGGCGGCCTCCTCGTAGCGGGGGTCGGCGGCACGCAGTGTGCCCTCCACGCTGATCACCAGGAACGGCATGGCCACGAACGCCTCGGCGACGATCACCCCGGTCGTGGTGAACGGCAGGGTGAGCCCGAACCACTGGTCCAGGTACCGCCCCGCGATGCCGTTGCGGCCCAGCGCCAGCAGCAGCGCCACACCGCCGACGACCGGGGGCAGCACCAGCGGCAGCGTCACCAGCGCCCGCACCATGCGGCGCCCGGGGAACTCGGTGCGCGCCAGCAGCCAGGCCAGGGGCACGCCCAGCACGAGGGTCACCGCGGTCGCGGAGGTGGCGCAGACCAGGGACAGCCGCAGCGCCTGCCACACCCCGGGGCTGGTCAGCTGGTGCGGGAGGTCGCTCCACGGCGTGCGCACCAGCAGTCCGGCGAGCGGCAGCGCCAGGAAGGCGAGGCCGATCAGCGCGGGCAGCAGCAGGGGCAGCGGCGCCGGGGAGCGGTGACGGCGCGGCCGGGCCTTCACGGGGCCGGCCGCGCCGTCCAGGACGTCGTCCGTCACGGGTTGAGGAAGCCCGCGGCGCTCAGCACCTCGGCGCCCCCGGGCGACTCCACCAGGGCGATGAAGGCCTTGGCGGCGTCGGCGTTGGGGGCGTCCTTGAGCAGCACGATGGGGTAGTCGTTGACGACCTTGGCGGACTCGGGGAACTCCACGCCCTCCACCTTGCCACCGGCGGCCTTCACATCGGTCTTGTAGACGAGCGAGGCGTCGACCTCCTTGAGCTCGACCTTGGTCAGCGCGCTCTTGACGTCCTGCTCGTAGGAGACCGGCGTGAGTTTCAGGCCGCCGGCGTCCAGCGCCTTCTGGGCGGCGGCCCCGCAGGGCACCTCCTTGGCGCACAGGGCGACCTTGAGGCCGGGGCCGGTGAGGTCCTTCAGGGCGTCGATCTTCTTGGGGTTGCCGGGGACGACCGCGATCTCCAGCTGGTTGCGCACGAAGGTCTCCGGTTCCCCGGAGGCGTCCTCGGCGTCGGTGACGATCTTCATCGTCTTCGGGGAGGCGGCCGCGAAGACGTCGGCCGGGGCGCCGGAGGTGATGCTCGCGGCGAGCGAGTCGCTGCCGCCGAAGTTGAAGGTCACCTTCGTGCCGGGGTGCGCCGCCTCGAACTGCTTGCCCAGCTCGGTGAAGGTCTCCTTGAGGGAGGCCGCGGCGAAGACCGTGACCGTGCCCTTGAGGTCGTCGGCGGGCGAGGCCGCGGCGTCCGAGGCCGACGGCGCGGCCGACGACGAGGCGTCGTTCGAGTCGTCACCGGAGGAACAGGCGCTCAGGGCCAGCAGCACCGCGGTGCCTCCGACGGCCAGCTGCAAGGTCCGGGTCCGGCGGTGCACGGAACGGTTCATCACGTGGTCATTCCCCCTCGGTAAGCGGTCGCGCCTGCGCCGATGATAGTGCCGCAGGTGCGGCCCTGATGGTCCCTGACGCATTGCATTAGCCAGACGATTCGACAACTGATCACGTACGTGCGTTTCCGCTGGGGGCCCTCGTGGGTACCGTGGTACAGGAGGTGCATGCCGGTGACCGCGCCCGTTCCCGCGCCGCCGCAGCTCGCCGGATTCGTGCTGAGCGGCGACCTGGCCCGCCCCGCCTCGCTCACCGTGCGTGACCTGCGTACATGGCCGCAGCGCGAGGCGCGGGTCAGCTTCGAGTGCGCCACCAGCGGGACGCAGCACCACCGGTTCGAGGGGCCGCTGCTGCACGAGGTGCTGTGCGCCGCGGGGCCCGCCTTCGACCCGGCCCGGCGCAAGGACCGGCTGCGCTTCCTCATCGTCGTCACCGGCGCCGACGGCCATCACGCCCTGCTGTCCTGGGGCGGGATCGACCCCGACTTCGGGCGGGCCGCGGTGCTGCTGGCCACCCGCATCGACGGCACACCGCTGGACGGGAGCGGCCCGCAACTGGTGCTTCCCCAGGACCGGTGCGGGGCACGGCACATCAGCGGCATCACCGCGATCCGGGTGGACGGCCGGTACGCGGGCGCCGCGGCGGCCTGATCCTCCGGGCACGGCGGGCACGGATTACGATCGGCCGGATGCACTCCTCCTCTTCTGCGTCCCCCGCCTCCCCCGCCTCGCCTTCCGGCCTCGTCCGCGAGTTCCACACCGCTTTCGGCCTCGACGTCCGCTCGGCGCCCGCGGAGATCTCCCCGGCGCACGCCGCGCACCGCCAGGACCTGCTGGCGGAGGAGGTGGCCGAGGTCGCGGAGGCCTCCGCCGAGGGATCGCTGGCCCACCTCGCGCACGAGCTGGCCGACGTGGTCTACGTCGCGTACGGCACGGCGCTGGTCCACGGCATCGACCTGGACGCCGTCATCGCCGAGGTGCACCGCGCCAACATGTCCAAGCTGGGCCCCGACGGCCGGCCGACCCTGCGCGCCGACGGCAAGGTGCTCAAGGGCGAGCACTACCGTGCCCCGGACGTCGCCGCGGTGCTGCGCGACCAGGGCTGGTCGCCGCGCGAGGCGTAGCGGGCGGCCCGCGGCGGCGGGCGGCGCGGCGTCCCGCGCCGCTTCCGGGCCCTGGTGTCACGCTGGAAGGATCAGGGACGGACCCCGCGAAGGGAGCGCCATGATCACCACAGACTTCGTCCCCGGGTCGCCGTGCTGGGTGGACCTCGGGGCGCCGGACGTCGATGCCGCGGCCGCCTTCTACGGGGCCGTCTTCGGCTGGGCCTTCGAGCGGTTCGCCCTGGAGGGCGGCGACTTCGGCCTTTTCCGGCTGCACGGGCGGACGGTGGGCGCGGTCGGGGAGCTCACCGAGGAGGGCGCCCGGCCCGCGTGGATGATCTACTTTCGCGCCCTCGACGTCGAGGTGACCACCTGGGCCGCGATGCGGGCGGGCGGCTCGGTGCGGCGGGAGCCGGCCGACGTGCGGGACGAGGGCCGGCTGGCACAGCTCACCGACCCGCTGGGCGCCGAGTTCGCCGTGTGGCAGCCGGGCGGGACGCGGGGTTTCGGCGCCGCCGACCAGCCGGGTTCGCTGTGCTGGACCGAGCTCTACACGACGGACGCGGCGGCCGCGAAGGAGTTCTACGGCTCCCTCTTCGGCTGGAAGACCGACGACATGCCGCTCCCCGGCGGGGGCGGGGGAACGTACACCGTGATCACGCCCGCGGGGGAGAGCCAGGAGCGGATGCAGGGCGGGCTGATGGAGATGGCCCCCGAGTTCCTCACCCTCAACGGCGGGCGTCCCTACTGGCACCCGGTCTTCGCCGTCGAGGACTGCGACGCGGCCGTCGCTCGCGTCACCGGCAACGGCGGCTCGCTCCAGATGGGCCCGGAGGACGCCGAGGGCGTCGGCCGGCTGGCGGTCTGCCTCGACCCGGCGGGCGCGGACTTCGTCCTGCTGGACCCGGCACCTGCCGCCTGAGCGGGACCTGCGGGAGAATCGTGGGCATGACGGAGCGCAAGCCACCCGGTGTCCCGTTCGAGTCGTGGGTCGACCACCAGATCCGCGACGCCACGGAACGCGGCGCCTTCGACGATCTGCCCGGGGCGGGCAAGCCGCTGGCCTCGCTGGACGAGCCCTATGACGAGCTGTGGTGGATCCGGCGGAAGATGGCCCAGGAGGGCCTGGCCGCGCTGCCGCCCGCCCTCGTGCTGCGCAAGGAGGCGGAGGACGCCCTGGCCAAGGCGCGGCGCGCCCCGTCGGAACGCCTGGTCCGGGCCATCCTGGACGGCGTCAACGACAAGATCCGCGCGGCGCTGCGCATGCCGCCGCCCGGTCCGCCGCTCGGGCTGAGGCCGTTCGACGTCGAGCAGGTCGTGGCCGAGTGGCGCGAGCAGCACTGATCCGGGCGTGCCTCGGGCCCCCGGGCGCCCCGGGTGCCCGTGGCCGGGCGCGCTGACCCGCTGCCTGGGGCCGGAGGGGCGTGCGGAAGTACCCGGTCGGGGCCCGGGCCGTCGCGGTGCCGCAGGCGATCCGCGCGAAGGCGTCGGCCGGGTCGCCGGGCATCCCCGGCCCCGCGCGGGGATTCGCGGCGGAGCGCGTGACGGGCGGCGACGGACCGCCGTCCCGGCCGCGGACCGGGCACGGCGAAGCCGGTGCGCCGGAGGGTGGCCTCGATCATGTCGCCGGGCCGGGGCCGACGAGGTACGGGGGTGCCGGCACCCGCCGGCAGCGGTCGGTGGCATCGCGGATCCGGGTGAGCGGCGCGACCAGCGCGAGGGACGCCGGCCGCTCCGCCGGCCCAGGCATGCCGCGGCGCGGCGGCTGACATGGGGGCGCGGGGACGCACCTCTCGACGGCGGGAGGAGGGCCGCCCGCTTCCGCTCCGGGGCGCCTGCTCGGCGCCGGTCACCGTGGACGTGACGTCCTCGCCCCGGAACGGTTCGAGGACGACGCCCCCCGGCCGCTCCTGAGGGGAAGGGCCGGGGGCGTCGCCGCCTGCTCACCGTTCCGCGGGGGCTGCCGGTTCCGTGGAATCAGGGAGCTCCGGTGGGAGGCCGAACGCCGGGAACAGCGACGGGCCGAAGGTCGTGATCTCGGCGATCAGCCCGTCCTCCACCCGCAGGACGTCGAACTTGAAGGCCCGGAAGCGGGTGTCGCCCGGCCGCCGCAGGTAACTCGCCGCGGTCGGCATGCGGTTGGCGCTCGTCGGGAGGAGCCGCCAGTCGCCGTCCCGGTTCTCGCCCAGCGCGCGTTCCAGCAGCGGTGCGACGGCGTCCAGCCCCTCGAAGACCATCGGCATCGGCGGCATCGTGATCCGCAGGTCCTGTGCGGAGATCGACACGGCGGCCGCGGCGTCGCAGCGTTCGTGCGCGTCGATGAAGCGCTCCAGCAGGGCCTTCTCCTCGGCGCCGGGATCTCCCGCGGACCAGTCGGTACGGCGCGCGGGCAGGTGCTGCCGCATCGTCGCCCTGGCCCGCTGCAGGGCGCTGTTGGCGGCGGCGACCGTCGTCCCCAGCAGGGCGGCCGTCTCCTCCGCCGGAAGCGCCAGGACGTCGCGGGCGAGGAACGCGGCCCGCTGCCGCGGCGGCAGCACCTGCAGCGCGGCCAGGAACGCCAGCTCGATCGTCTCCCGGTCGACGACGACCGCGTCCGGGTCGTCCGCGCCGCCGGCCGCCAACTCGTCCAGCAGGCCGTCCGGGTACGGCTGGAGCCAGGGCACGTCCGCGAAGGACTGCGCCTGCGCGGCGGCCGAGCGGCGGGCGCCGCGCCGCAGCGTGTCGAGGCAGACGTTGGTCGCGATGCGGTAGAGCCAGGCGCGGAACAGCAGGTCGCCGCCGAACCCCTCGCGTCCGCGCCACGCCCGCAGATACGTCTCCTGCACCGCGTCCTCGGCCTCGTCGAACGAGCCGAGCATCCGGTAGCAGTGGACGTGCAGTTCGCGGCGGTGGCGCTCGCTCAGCGCGGCGAAGGCCCCCTCGTCCGTCATCCCGCGGCCCCGTCCTTCTCCCCCTGCTCGCGCCGCACTTCCTGGAGCACCCACGTGTTGCCGTCCGGGTCCGCGAATTCGGCGAAGGAGTTGTACGGGCTGTGGCCGGGGTCGACGCCGTCCACCCAGCCGCCCGGCGTCATGTGCCGGATACCGGCCACGGTGACGCCGCGCGAGGTCAACTCCTTGTGCACGGCCTCGATGTCGTCGACGACCAGGTGCAGTCCGCGTACCGAGCCGGGCGCCGCGTCCGTGATGCCCTTGCCCACCGAGACCGAGCACGCGGAGCCGGGCGGGTCGAGCTGCACGACCCGGAAGTCGTCGCCGGCGCGGTGGTCGACGTGCACGGAGAAACCGAGCTTCTCGCTGTAGAAGGCCTTGGCCCGGTCGACGTCCACGACCGGCAGGAGCACGAGTTCGAGCCTGAGATCCATGACGCTGTCTCCATCCGTGGGTGGTAGGGATCGTGTCACCTGAGCACGAGACCGGCGGTCACATTCGTCATCGTGCCCGTCATGCCCGCCGCCCGGTCCGAGGCGAGGAAGGCCGCCACTTCCGCGACATCGGCGAGCCGCGGCGTGCGGCGCAGCACCGACGCCCCGGCGATCGCCGCCAGGGCGGCCCGCGGGTCGGGGGCGTTCTCCCCGGCGACGGCGGCGAGCCCCTCGCGGGTCAGCGTCTCGGCGACCCCGGCCGTCCAGATGCCGCAGACCCGCACGCCGAACGGACCGGTCTCGGCGGCCAGGTACCGCATGAACGCCTCGGTCGCCGCGTCGGCCGGTCCGGTGCTGCCCATGCCGGGCATCGCCCCCGCGCCGGACGCGCTGTTGAGGTGCAGGATCACCCCGGACCCCTGGGCGACCATCCGGCGGGCGGCGGCGCGGGCGGTGACGAAGGAGGACCGCAGCCCGGTGTCGACGGCCCGCAGCAGGTCGTCCGCCGTCATCTCGACCAGCGGGACGCCCTGCACGTCGCCGCGCGTGACGAGGTTGAAGGAGACGTGGACTCCCCCGTGACGCTCGGCCACGTCCTGGACGTGCGCCTCGACGGCCTTCTCGTCCAGCGCGTCGAGCACGGCGGTCTCGGCGCGGCCGCCCGCCGCGGTGATCTCCTCCGCCACCGCGTCGAGCGTCCCCCGCGTCCGTCCCGCCAGGCACACCAGCGCCCCTTCACGCGCGAGGACGCGCGCCACGCCGCCGCCGATGCCGCCCCCGCCGCCGTAGACGACCGCCGTGCGGCCGTCCAGTGTCCCGGTCATCCAGGCTCCTTCGGAACGCGCGGCCGCCGGTGCGGCGGCCGCTCACGAACGTGAAACGGCGGCCGTCGCGGAAACTCATCGGTGCACCGGTTGCGGGGCGTGGCGGGCTGTAAAACAGTCGGAGGGTGACAGGCCGGCCGCGCGGCGGGATTCGGGACGGGCTCCGCGCCGCGCGCGCGGATCTGCCGCGCCGTGCCCGGGAGCTGCGCACCGGTGCCGAGCGCAGGTTCCCGGTCATCACCCGGCTGGCCGCCCGGCTGCTGTCCGTCCACGTGCTCGACGCCGGGACCCGGCTGGCCGCGCAGGTCTTCCTCACCGCGGTGCCGCTGGTCTTCGTCGTCACGTCCCTCGCACCCGCGGATCTGCGCCGGGAGATCTTCGACTCGCTGCAGGACCTGCTGGGACTCAGCGGCGCGTCGCAGGTGCAGCTGAGTCAGCTGGCCGAGGCCGAGGCGGGCAATCTGCGCGAGACGGTCGGGGCGGTCGGCAGTCTCATGGTGCTGCTGTCCGCGACCGCGTGCAGCCGGTCGATGCAGCGGGTGTGCGAACGGGCCTGGCGGATGCCGAAGTCCGGTGCCCGGATCGCGGCGTGGCGGTGGTTCGTGTGGGTGGCGATGATGCTGGTCGTCGTCTTCCTCCTGGGCCCGATGCGGGACGCCTTCGGCGTCGGCGAGTGGCTGGGCTTCCCGCTCTCGCTGGCCTGCGGCGTCGCCGTGTGGTGGTGGACGCAGCACCTCCTGCTGGGTGGCCGTGTGGGCTGGCGGCCGCTGCTGCCCGGCGCCGTCCTCACCGCCGTGGTCCTGGAGGCCGCGTACTTCGCCGCGCCGCTCTACGTCCCGCTCGCCCTCAACCGCAGCCTGGAGGCCTACGGTTCGCTGGGCTCGGTCTTCACCCTCCTGTCCTGCCTGATCGCCGTCTGCGTCGCCGTCTCCCTCTGCATCACCCTCGGCGCCGTCATCGCGACCGACGAGCCGCCCGCCGGCCCCGCGGGCCCCGGCTGATCCCGAGCCGACGGGTCAGTGGCGGAGGGCGGTGTCGACGGTGGCCCGGACGGGGCCGCCGAGGTCGCGGTGGCTGCGGGCGGTGGCCCGGGCGGTGCCGTGGGCGGGGACGTCGGGGACGGTGACGACGACCGCGTCGAGGAGGTTGCCGCCGGAGTCGCGGAAGGAGACCTGGACGGTGTAGGAGGCGGGCTTCGTGCCGTTGTTGGTGGCGGTGACGGGGACGGTCGCCTTGTCCTGGGACGTGCTGACGGTGCCCAGACGGACGTCCGCCTTGGCGTCGACACCGCCCTTGATGCGGGCCAGCTCCGACGCCGCCGCGGCGGTCGCCGACGCCAGGGCCTCGCCGCCGCGGGCGGCCAGCGAGGACGCGGCGGAGGCGGCCCGGGACCCGTTCACGGAAGGGGTGCCGGCCCCGTCGGAGCAGCCGCTCACGGCAGCCGCCATGACGGTCAGTACAGCCGCCGCGTACGTCGCGCTCGCCGCGCGCCACTGGTCCACCGTTGTCATCGCCGTCCTCCGTACCGCTTCTGACGCCTCATATGGCATATCATGCACAATACGGATTAAATGACCCTGTCGCGTGGTCAGGGAGAGGCGGCGGTGACATGGCGGGCACGGGCCCCGAGGGCGGCGACCTCGCCGAGCTGCGCGCCCGGCTGGCCGCGCTGGAGGCACGCGACGCACGTGCGGCACGCGACGCACGTGAGACCGCGGACACCGGGCCGGGGACCGGCCGCCGCCGTCACCACCACCCCGTCAGGGCCTTCTTCTCCGCGCTGCTGATCGTCCTCGCCTGCGTCCTGGTGCCGCTCAGCGCGCTGGCCGTCTGGGTGAACTCCCAGATCGGCGACACCGACCGCTACGTCGCCACAGTGGCGCCGCTCGCCTCCGACCGCGACGTCCAGGACGCCGCCGCCGACCGCATCACCGGCGCCGTCATGCAGCACGTCGACGTCACGTCCCTGCTGGACGAGGTCGCCCCCGCCGACCGCCCCCGGCTGGACACCCTCCTGAACCGGCTGTCCGGCCCGCTGAACAGCGGCCTGCAGAGCCTGGTGCACAGCACCGCCGAACGGGTCGTGCGCAGCGAGGCCTTCCGGACGGTGTGGGTGGAAGCCAACCGCCGCATCCACGCCACCGTCGACAAGGCGCTCACCGGCGAGGGCGGCGGCGCGGTGCGGCTCACCAACGACACCGTCGCCATCGACCTGGCCCCCGTCATCGACCAGGTCAAGCAGCGGCTGGTCGACGCCGGCCTCACCGTCGCCGGGAAGATCCCGCAGATCCACACCGACTTCACCGTCGTCCGCTCCGAGAAGGTCGGGAAGATCAGGACCGGCTTCCGGCTGCTGCAACTGGCCGGCTTCTGGCTGCCGATCCTCACGGTCGTCCTGGCCGCGGTGGGCGTGCTGCTCGCCGCCCGCCGCCGCCGGTCGCTGGTCGCGGCCGCGCTCGGTTTCGCCGGGGCCGCCCTGGTGCTCGGCCTGGCCCTGACCGTGTTCCGGACGATCTATCTGGACGCGCTGCCCGCGAGCGTCTCCCAGCCCGCCGCCGCGACCGTCTACGACACCCTGATCCGTTTCCTGCGCGCCACGGTCCGCGCGGTGATCGTGCTCGGCGTCGTCGTGGCGCTCGGGGCGTGGCTCAGCGGCCCGGGCCGGTACGCCGTCCGGGTGCGCGGGGTGTGGGAGTCCGTGCTCGGCGCGGCGGGGGACGCCGCGGAGGGGGCGGGGATGCGGACCGGACCCGTCGGCCCGTGGCTGGACCGGCACAAGGTCCTGGTCGCCTGGATCGTCGTCGCGGCGGCGGGCCTCGCGCTGGCCTTCTGGTCGTACCCGACGGGCTGGGTGGTCGTCGGGCTGGCGCTGGCCGTCGTCTTCGTTCTCGCCGTCGTGGAGTTCCTGGCCCGGCCGGTGCGCCCATGACGTTCGGACTGGCACGCCGTCAGGTACGGCCCAAGGTCCCGCTGCTGCACGGCGAGGGCGACAAGTCGCGGCTGACCAGCCTCCAGGGGCTGGCGGCGCTGTCGCTGGACGCGCTCAGCTCGGTGGCGTACGGCCCGGAGTCCATCGTCGTCGTCCTCGTCGCGGCAGGGACGGCGGCGCTGTCCGCGACGCTCCCGGTCATGCTGGTCATCGCCGCGCTGCTGGTCGTGCTGGTGATCTCCTACGGCCAGGTCATCGCCGTCCACCCGGACGGCGGCGGCTCCTACGCGGTGGCCAAGAAGGACCTCGGCGTGCGGGTCAGCCTGCTGGCGGCGGCCAGCCTGGTGGTGGACTACGTGCTCACCGTCGCCGTCAGCCTGGCGGCCGGCGCGGCCAGCCTCGCCTCCGCCTTCCCGTCCCTGACGCCGTATCTGCTGGAGATCTGCCTCGGCGGCCTCGGGCTGATCACGCTGGTGAACCTGCGGGGTGTCGCGGACAGCGCGCGGGTGCTGATGCTGCCCGCGGCGCTGTTCGTCCTCAGCATCGCCGCGGTCGTGGTCGTGGGCCTGCTGCGCGCCCATCCGGCGGCGGTCGTCGGCACCGCGCGGCCCGTGCACGCCACCGAGGCGCTGAGCCTGCTGCTGCTCCTGAAGGCCTTCTCCTCCGGGTGCTCCGCGCTCACCGGCGTGGAGGCCATCGCCAACGCGGTGCCCGGCTTCCGGCCGCCCAAGGTCCGGCGCGCCCAGCGGACCGAACTGATGCTCGGCGCGCTGCTGGCGCTGATGCTGATCGGCCTCGGCTTCCTCATCCGGCGCGACGAGGTGGCGCCGCGCGGCGGGGTGACGATCCTGGCGCAGCTCACCGCCGGTTCCTTCGGCGACGGCTGGCCGTACTACGCGACGAACCTGATCGTGACGTTCGTCCTGGGCCTGGCCGCGAACACCAGCTTCGGCGGACTGCCCGTGCTGATGAGCCTGCTGGCCCGCGACGACCGGCTGCCGCACGTGTTCGGGCTGCGCGCCGAACGGCCGGTCTACCGCTACGGGGTGGTGGCCCTCGCGCTGTTGGCGGCCCTGCTGCTGATCGTCGTGGACGCCGACACCCAGCGGCTCATCCCGCTGTACGCGATCGGGGTGTTCATCGGCTTCACGGTCAGCCAGACCGGCCTGGTGCGGCACTGGGCCGGGGCCCGGCCGCGCGGATGGCTGCCCAGGGCGCTGCTCAACGGCGTGGGCGCCGTGCTGACCGCCCTCGCCGGGGTGATCCTGCTGACCAGCAAGTTCCTGGAGGGCGCCTGGGTGGTCGTCATCGCGGTGCCGCTGCTGATGCTGCTGTTCGCCCGCATCGAGCGCTACTACCTGCGGGTCCGCGAGGAACTCCGGCCCGGGGTCGTGCCCGACCCGCCGCGGCGCACCGACAGCCTGGTCATCGTGCCGCTGGGCGAGGTGAGCCGGCTCGCCCAGCACGCGCTGACCGCGGCCTTGGCGCTCGGCGACGAGGTGGTGGTCGTCGCCGTCCACTGCGACCCGGAGAAGAGCCGCCGCCTGCTGGAGAACTGGGAGCGGTGGCACCCCGGGGTGCGCCTGGACGTCATCGAGAGCCCGCACCGCTCACTCGTGCAGCCGATCCTCGCCTACGTCAAGCGCGCCGCCGCCGGCGGGCGGCAGATCGCCGTGCTCATCCCGGAGGTCGAGCCCCGGCACCGCCGCTACCGCATCCTGCAGAACCAGCGCGGCATCCTGCTCGCCACCGTCCTGCGGGCCCGCACCGACGTGGTGGTCTGCCTGGTGCCGTACCGGCTCGACATCTGACGCGGGCCAGCCGGCCTGGCCGGGGTGCCGTCGCGTACGGGGCGCGGTCTCCGGGCCGAGGTCCGGCAGGCGCTCGCTCTGCGCGGGCGACGACGGCGCGGGCGCCCACCGCCACCCCGGTCGCGCGCCAACGGGCCGGCGCTTCGGCAGAGCGATGCCGGGGCCGGGGCCCCGCGTCGCGCGGAGTCCGCCGTACGGCGAGAGGGCTGTTGCCGCCGGCGCACGGTCCACAGGCTGTGGACGCGATCCGCCGCCGCGCGTTCGCGGCCGGGCCGGGGCGCCTACCATCACCGCCGTGAGAACCGATGCGCACACCGGCGGCCGCGTGCTGGTCGCCGACGACGACGCCGCCATACGCAGGTCACTGGAGCGGGGCCTGCGGCTGGGCGGCTTCTCGGTGATCCTGGCCGACGGCGGGCACGCCGCGCTCGGCTCCGTCCGCGAGGGCGCGCCGGACGTGGTCGTCCTCGACATCTCGATGCCGGACCTCAGCGGGATCGAGGTCTGCCGGACCCTGCGGGCGGAGCGCAACGACGTTCCGGTGCTGATGCTCTCCGCCCTCGACGAACTCGCCGACCGGGTCGCCGGGCTCCAGGCGGGCGGCGACGACTACCTCGTCAAGCCGTTCGCCCTGGAGGAACTGGTGCTGCGGCTGCAGGCCCTGCTGCGCCGGCGCCCGCCCGCGCCCTCCGACCTGGTGCGGGCGGGCGGCCTGCTCGTCGACCCGGCGACCCGGCAGGCGCGCCTGGACGGGGAGCCGCTCGCGCTCACCCGCAGGGAGTTCGAGCTGCTGGAGGTGCTGGCCCGCAACGCGGGGCTGGTGATGACCCGGGACCAGTTGCTGGACCGGGTCTGGGGCTACGACTTCGACGTGCGCACCGACGCCGTCGACACCTTCGTCAGCTATCTGCGGCGCAAGCTGGAGGCCGGTGGCCGCCCTCGCGTCCTCCACACGGTGCGGGGCGTCGGTTTCGTCCTGCGCGACGACCGCGAGGACAGCCGGTCATGAGGCTGTCGACACGGGTCGCGCTCGCCGTGGTGGCCGTGGTGCCGCTGCTCGTCCTGGCCTCCGGCGCGCTGCTGATCCGGCTGGTCGCGGCGGACCTGCACGCCCAGCAGGACGCGCACCTGCGGGAGCGGGCCGCGGCGGTCGCCCCGGACGCCCGGGCGCTGCTGCGGGTCACCGCGGCCGACCGCCCGGCGGCGGAACAGGCCCGCAGCCGCAGGCTGTTCGCCTCGGCGCTCGACGTGGGCATCAGGGTCGTCGGCCCGGACGGCACCGTCGAGGGCGGACCGCTGCCGGCCGCGTCGGTGGCGCTGCCCGCCATCGCGCCCCGCCCCGTCACGGTCGGCGCCGGCGGCATCCGCTGGCGTGTGCTGTCGCGGCCGGTCGCCGGCTCGCGCAAGGGGGCCAAGGGCACGCTGTGGGTCTTCTCGCCGGACGCGGCGACCGAGGCCCAGTTGCGGCGGGTGCGTCTGCGCGTGCTGACCGTGGCCCTGCTCGCCGCGCCCCTGTCCGGACTGCTGGCCTGGGCGGCGGCCGGCCGTGCCGTACGACCGCTGCGCCGCCTCCAGCAGCGCGCGGGCGGTCTGGACCCGCGGGTCAGCGCGGTCCGCCTGGAGCACACCCCGACCCGGCTCGCCGAGGTCAACGACCTGGCACGTACCTTGCAGACGGTGCTGTCGCGCTACGACGAGCAGGCCGCCCGGACCGGCGAAGCCCTCGCCACCGCCCGCTCGTTCGCGGCCACCGCCTCCCACGAACTGCGCAATCCGCTGATGAGCATCGGCACCAATCTCGACATCCTGACCCGGTACCCCGATCTGCCCGCCGGCGACCGCGCCGAGGTCCTGGAGGACCTGCGCGCCGAACACGCCCGGGTGCTCGGCCTGCTGGTCATGCTGCGCGCCCTGGCCCAGGGCGACCTGGTCGAGGAGGACACCTTCGTCCCGGTCGACGCGGGCGAACTCGTGGACGCCGCGGCCGCCGACCTGCGCCGCCGGCACCCCGACGCCCGGGTGACCGTCACCACCGCACCGGGGCTGTTTGTCCGCGGCTGGGAGCAGGGGCTGCGCTCCATGGCCGACAACCTGCTGACCAACGCGCTCGTCCACGGCCGCCCCGCGGGCGGGCCGCCCGCCGTCGAGGTCGTCCTGCGGCGCGGCGGCGACGAGCGGGCGCCGGCCGTCGTCCTCACGGTCGACGACCATGGTCCCGGCGTCGCGCCCGAGTCCCGCGCCGCGGTCTTCGAACGCTTCCACCACCGCCCCGGCAGCCCCGGCTCCGGGCTCGGACTCACCCTGGTCGCCCAGCAGATCGCCCTGCACCGCGGCACGGTCGTGGTCGGCGACCGCCCCGACGGCGGGCCGGGCGCGCGCTTCGAGATACGGCTGCCGCTCAGCGGGGTGCGCGGCGGCGAGCCGACGCTGCCGCTGCTGCGCCGCGACTGGCTGTCGGCGCAACGGCGGCAGGAGCCACAAGGTTTCCACAAAGACGCTCCCTAACGTCCGGTGCGAGGGGCGTGCTCCGCGTTCCCCGCGATCCGAAGGAGGACGTCATGCGACGCCGTACCACCGCCGTGGCCCTGGCCACCGTCGTCACCGTGCTGGGACTCGCCGCCCCGGCGGGCGCCGCCACCGCCGCGCCGGGTCCGAAGGGCGACGGGGCCAAGGCCCTGTGCAAGCGCGCCGACCGGATCGACGCCCGTATCGACCGCGCGCTGAAGCGCCTTGACGGACCGGTGACGCAGCGCGGCTCGATCAAGCGGCTGCAGCAGCGCGTGGACAACGCGAAGGCGGCCGGCCACACGGAGATCGAGACCTACCTCGACGACCGGCTGACCTTCCGCACTTCCCTGGTGCCGACGCTGCAGCAGCGCAGGACGGACCTCGGCAAGGTCCAGGACTGGTGCGCCGCCCACCACGACGGCGCCGCCTCGTGACCGGCCGTCCCGTGATCCGCCGTCGCGCCGCCGTCCTGGCGGTCGCCGTCGCCGCCACGGCCTGCGCCGCCCTGCTGACCGCCTGCGGACCGTCCGGCAGCGCCGCGCCCGCCCCGTCCGGCGGTGCCGCCTCCGTCGCCCCGGTCCCCTCCGACCTCAGCCGGATCGTGGACGACGCCGAGAGCGCCGCCGCCCGGGCGGACTCCGACGCGGCTCGCGGCGACGGCTGATCAGACCTGGTCGAACAGGGCGCTCACCGATGCGCCGTCGTGGATCCGGCGCACGGCCTCGGCCAGCGCGGGCGCGACGGACAGCACCGTCAGCTTGTCCGTGCGCTGCGCCTCCGGGACGGGCACGGTGTCGGTGCACACGATCTCCAGTACCTCCGGCCGGTCCGACAGGCGCTTGAGGGCGCCCGAGGCGAACAGGCCGTGCGTGCAGGCGACGCGGACCGAGCGGGCGCCCAGTTCCCGCAGCCGCTCCAGCAGTTCCAGGACGGTGCTGCCCTTGGCGATCTCGTCGTCCAGGACGATCACGTCCCGCCCGGCGATCTCGCCGATCACGGAGCTGATGGTGACCCGGTCGTCGGCGAACCGCTGCTTGGCCCCCGCCGCGACCGGCACCCCCAGCATGCGGGCGAAGGCGGCGGCCTCCTTGGCGTTGCCCAGATCGGGGGAGACGACCGTGGCGCGGGACAGGTCGTGGCCGCGGAAGTGCGCGGCCAGCTCGCGCAGTGCGTGCAGGTGGTCGACGGGGACGCTGAAGAAGCCGTGCACCTGCGGGGAGTGCAGCGTCATGGTGAGCACGCGGCTCGCACCGGCGGCGACCAGCAGGTCGGCGACCAGACGCCCCCCGATGGAGATGCGGGGGGCGTCCTTCTTGTCGGAGCGCGCGTACGCGTAGTGCGGCATCACGACGGTGATCCGGGCGGCCGACGCGCCCCGGGCGGCGTCGCACATCATCAGCAGCTCCACCAGGTGCTCCTGCACGGGGGCCACCAGCGGCTGGATCAGAAAGACGTCCCGCTCCCGGCAGTTGGCCTGCAACTGCACTTCCAGGCAGTCGTTGGCGAACCGGCTGACCCGAGCCAGGCTGAGTTCCACCCCCAGGTGGGCACAGAGTTCGGCCGCGAGGCGGGGATGGGCACTGCCGCTGAAAACCGCGATGTCGCGCACGCTGCGCATCCTACGGGCGGGCCCTTTGCCGCCGACGGGGGATCAGCCGTGGCCATCGGCGCGCCGCACGGCTGGGCTCCGCCACCGGAGCGGAGTCGTCACGGCGCGCGGGGGCGGGGGGCGGGGGGCGGTCGATGCGGGCGTGGAAGGCCACGGCCCGGCAGGTGCTGTCGTCGAGGGTGCCCGTGGTGAGCGCCCGCTGGATCCGCCCCCGTTGCGTGTCCGGCAGGCCGGCCCAGGTGGTGGCCGGTCCGGTGGCGAGCCAGTTCCCGATACCCGAGCGCCCCAGGGACGCGAGCCGGGGATCGTCGTCCTCCGCGGCCCGGAGGTCGGCCTCGACGCGGTCCCAGCTGCCACGGCCCCGGTCCACCCGCCACGCGGCGCGCCTGCTCCAGGGCTGGGCGGACGCCCACGCCGCGTCCGTCGCCGCCCGGGGCGCGCCCAGTCGCACGAGGTTCGACGCGGCCGTGGCGCCCACGCGGGGACTGGGGTCGAGCAGCATCGGCTCCAGGAGGGCAAGGGCCTCGCCCCGCGCCGCGTGCAAGCCGGCCCCGGTCACCGCGGCCGCGCGGACCCGGGCGCTCCGGTGGCCCAGGCCCGCGGTGAACGCGGGCAGGTCCACCGTGCCGCCCACCTCGGCGAGTCCGTGGAGGCACGCGGCCAGGACCTGTGCCGGTGTGGTGGGCATGCCGATCCGGTCCCGGTACCAGTCCGCGGCGTCGACGCCCCTGCGGCGTGCGCGCCACCGCGCCTGCTCGCGTACGGCGGGCGACCGGTCGGCCATCAGCGGTACGAGTTCGTCGTCGGCGAGGGCCTCGTCGGGGACGCGGGTGAGCGCCACGAGGCGGGCCACGACACTCTTCGCGGTCAGGAGCGGCCGCAGTTCCGCGGGTCGCGTGACCTCCACGAGCCATTCGGCGCAGGTGGCGCGGATCCACTGGTCCGGGTCCCGGCGTACGGCGGCCAGCAGGTGCCGCGCGGTGAGCAGCCCGCGTTCGTGTCCGAAGGCCAGCGCCCATCGCCGTACGCCGCGCCGATCGCTGCGCAGGAGGGACGGAACCAGCTCCGCGGCCGGATGCCGGTCGAGCAGGGTGTCGAGCACCCGGCCGAGGGCGGCCGGCGCGTGGCGGCGGTCGCGGCCGGCCAGCAGGACGTCGAGCACGGCGTCGGCGCTGTGCGCGTCGAGCCGGGGAAGGAGTGCGCGCCATGCCTCCTCGCGTACGGGGGTGACGTGGTCGAGCAACCGCACGGCGAGGGCGGCGGTGGCCACCCGCCCGTCGTGCCGGGCGAGCATCCGGGTCGCCCGTTGCCGGAGGTGCCCGTCCCGGTGCCAGCTGGTGACCACGTCCGTGGGCAGTCCGGCCGCCGGGCTGAGGGGAACGCGGGCGGTGGGGAGGCCGGCGGGGCGGGCGGCCTCGTCCAGCAGGAGCCACGACCTTCCGTCGAGACGTGCGAGCCGCTCCGCCGCGACCGCCCGGGCACCGGGGTCGTCGCCGGTCGCGGCCGGAATCAGCTCCGCCGCGAGCTCCCGTGCCTGGGCCCATGTCATCACCGGTACAGCATCACGGGCGGGGGTGCCGTCGTCACCTGGTTTGCCCCGGGGACCGAAGCGGTGCCGGGCCCGGGCGGTCCTCGTCGAGGCGGCGCCGGACGGTGTCCCAGTCGGGGGCGACCGGCGCGACGCGCAGGGAACCCACCGCGGCGTCCTTGAAGCCGCTGGACGTCGACACGCACACCATCCGGCCCTCGAAGCGGTGGGCGCCGTACTGGCGGAGGCCGGCCAGGCCGGCGGCGGAGGACAGTTCGGTCCACAGGCCTGCGCGGGCGAGTTCGTCACGGGCCGTGGCCAGTTCGGCGTCGGTGACGAGCAGCGGCTCGCCGCGGCTGCCGCGCAGCGCCAGAACCCCGCGGTAGCCCCCCACCCGGCAGGCGATGGAGTACGCGGCCGTCGTGCCGACCGGCACGGTGACCGCGGGCCGGTCGCGACGGATCGCGGCGGCGAGCGGGCCGCCCGCGGCGGGCTCGCAGCTGAACAGGCGGGGCACGGCCGGGGCGAGGCCGAGGCGGTGGAGTTCGGCGAACCCCTTGCCGATGCCGAAGAGGAGTTCGCCGTAGCCGGTGGGGACGAACACCGCCTCCGGGACGCCGATGTCGCCGAAGATCTCGTACGCCACCGTTTTGTAGCCCTCCACGCCGAACGGATGCCCGGTGTGGGTCGGGGTCAGGTTGCTGACCGGGTGGTAGCCGTACTCCGCGCTGATGCGGCGGAGCAGCGGCCGGCGCGCCTCCACCGGGACGGGCAGCACCACGGCGCCGTAGGCGTGCAGGAACGAGACGACCGCCGGGGGCGCTCCGGGGGAGGTCAGTACGACGCAGCGCAGCCCGGCCCGGGCGGCGTAGGCCGCGGCGGAGGCGCCGTGGTTGCCGGAGGAGGCGACGACCACGCCCGGGGCGCCGGTGGCGACGGCGGCGCCGACCGCGCAGCGGTTGAGGCGGTCCTTGTGGCTCCAGGTCGGGTTGCGCGACTCGTCCTTGACCAGGACCCCGTCGCCGAGGTCGACCAGCGGGGTGCGGCCCTCGCCGAGACCGGGCGCCGCGAGCGGCGGCAGCAGCGGCGCCCAGCGGTCCAGGCCGTGGCCGCCGGCCGTACGGTCGAAGAGGCCCGCCGGGACGCGGTCGTAGGCGTAGTCGACCTCGACGGGGTACGAGACGGTGGCGGTGCTGGTGCGCGGGCAGCCCTGCGTCAGCGGCGGCCACAGGGGGTAGGTGGCCGAGGGGTCGCCGAGCGAACGCTGCGCGGTGGCCAGGGAATCCGTTGCCATGGGTTCGAGGGTAGAAGCCCCGGCCCGGGGGCCACCTGGGGTTTCGCGTAGGCTGCCGCTGCTGTGCCGCCCGAATCCGCCGACCTGCGAGGTGTCCCGTGATGGACGACGTGTCCGCTCGCGTCGCCGTCGTCGGGGTCGGGGCCGACGGCTGGGACGGGCTGCCCGCCGCGTCGCGGGCGGTGCTCGCCGCGGCCGAGGTCGTGATCGGCGGGCCGCGTCAACTCGGCCTGCTCCCGCCCGAGGTCGCGGGTGAGCGGGTGGCGTGGCCGTCGCCGCTGCGGCCCGCCGTGCCGGGGCTGATGGCCGCGCACGCCGGGCGCCGGATCGCGGTGCTGGCCAGTGGCGACCCGATGTTCCACGGGATCGGGCGCACGCTCACCGAGGTGCTGGGGGCCGGCCGGCTGGACGTGCTGCCGCATCCGTCGTCGGTGGCGTACGCGTGCGCCCGGCTGGGCTGGGCGGTGGAGGACACCGAGGTCGTGAGCCTGGTCGGCCGTCCGCAAGCGGCGCTGTCGGCGGCCCTGTACGACGGACGGCGGCTGCTGGCGCTCAGCGCCGGCGCCGGGACACCCGCCGAGGTCGCCGCCCTGCTGCGGGAGCGCGGCTTCGCCGGCAGCCGGATGCGGGTACTGGAGCAACTGGGCTCGGGCCGTGAGCGTGTGCTGGAGGGCACCGCCGCCGCGTGGCCGCACGCCCCCGGTGATCCGCTGAACGTCGTCGCCGTCGAGTGCGCCGCCGACCCGGGCGGGCGCCGGCTCGGCCTCGTTCCCGGCCTGCCGGACGACGCGTACGAGCACGACGGGCAGTTGACGAAGCGTCACATACGGGCGGCCACCCTCGCCGCGCTCGCGCCCGCGCCCGGCGAGCTGCTGTGGGACGTCGGCGGCGGCTCGGGCTCGATCGCCGTCGAGTGGATGCGGGCCCACCGCTCCTGCCGGGCGGTCACGGTGGAGCGCGACGCCGTCCGCGCGGAGCGCATCACCCGTAACGCCGCCGCGCTCGGTGTTCCCGCGCTGCGCGTGGTGACCGGCCGCGCGCCGGAGGCCCTGACCCGACTGCCGGTTCCCGACGCCGTGTTCGTCGGGGGCGGACTCACCGCCCCCGGTCTGCTGGAGGCCTGCTGGGCGGCCCTGCGGCCGGGCGGCAGGCTGGTCGCCAACACCGTCACGCTGGAGTCCGAGGCGCTGCTCTCGCAGTGGTACACCCGGCACGGCGGCGACCTCGTCCGCCTCGCCGTCGCCCACGCCGTGCCGGTCGGCGGTTTCACGGGCTGGCGGCAGGCCATGCCCGTCACCCAGTGGTCCGCCGTCAAGCCCGCAGGGGAGCAGCAGTCATGACCGTCCACTTCATCGGCGCCGGACCCGGCGCCGCCGACCTCATCACCCTGCGCGGGCTGCGCGTGCTGGCCCGCAGTGAGGTCTGCCTGTACGCGGGCAGCCTCGTGCCGGACGAACTGCTCGCCGACTGCCCGCCGGGCGCCCGGCTGGTGGACACCGCACAGCTCACCCTCGACCAGATCACCGAGGAGTTCGTCCGGGCCCACGAGCAGGGGCACGACGTGGCCCGCCTGCACTCGGGCGACCCCTCGGTCTTCAGCGCCGTCGCCGAGCAGATGCGCCGCCTGGACGCGGCCGGCATCCCCTACGAAGTCGTCCCCGGTGTGCCCGCGTTCGCGGCGGCGGCCGCCGCGCTCAAGCGGGAGCTGACGGTTCCGACCGTCGGCCAGACGGTGATCCTCACGCGGATCGCCCAGCAGGCCACGCCCATGCCGGAGGGCGAGGACCTGGCGACGCTGGGCCACGGCGGCGCGTTGATCGTGCTGCACCTGGCCGCCCGCCATGTCGACCGGGTGGTCGCCGAACTCACCCCGAACTACGGTGCCGACTGCCCGGCGGCGGTCGTGGCGATGGCGTCGCGCCCCGACGAGCTGGTGCTGCGCGGGACGCTCGGCGACATCGCTGACCGGGTGAAGGAGGCCGGGGTGGTCCGTACCGCGGTGATCATCGTCGGGCGCACCCTGGGCGCCGAACAGTTCCGCGACAGCCACCTGTACTCGGCGGAGCGCGTCCACCGGCACGCGGCGAACTGCGGCGACACGCTGTAAGGCCCGGCGCCCGGCGCGGCCGGGAGGCGGGGAGCGGAGGAACCGGCCGGCGGAAAACGGGAACCAGGCCGGCCGGATCGACAGGTAGGAAAGCGGACCGTGTCGGACGCGGTCCGGCCCGTTGTCCCTCCCTCCCGACCCCGCACCACGCCACCTCTCCCACCGGTACCGGCGTTTCGCCGTGCCCGGAAAGAAGGGCATGCCTTGAAGCACACAGGACGAGCGACGGCTGCCGCCGTCGCGATCGTCACCACCGCTCTGCTCAGTGGTACGGCAGGCGTCGTCCAGGCCGCGCCGGCCGCCACCGGAACCGGGTCCTGGTCCGGACGCGGTGCCGCGGCCGGCGACCGGAGGACGACCGTCACCCTCGTCACCGGCGACCGGGTGACGCTCGACGCCGCCGGACGGGTTGCCGGTGTGACCGCCGGCACGGGCCGGGAGCACCTGGGATTCCGGATATCCCGGGCCGCCGACGGCCACACCTACGCGGTACCGGCGGACGCCGAGCGGCTGATCGCGGACGGTACCGCCGACCGGCGGCTGTTCGACGTCACGCGGCTGGTGAGCGAGGGCTACGACGACGCCTCGCGGGCGGATCTGCCGCTGATCGTCACCTATGCCAAGGGGGGTTCGGTCGCGGCGCGCGCGTTGTCCGAATCCGGGGCCCGGGTCAGCCGGGACCTGCCCAGCGTGAACGGCGACGCGCTGCGGGCGCGCAAGACGCAGGCCACGGAGCTGTGGCGGACGCTGACCGGCGGCCGTGCGGCCTCGCGCTCGGCGGCCGCCGGCCCGGCGGAGGTCGAGCGGATCTGGCTGGACGCCAGGGTCGAGGCGAGCGCGGACCCCGGCACGGGCACCGCGCAGATCGGCGCGCCCCAGGCGTGGGCGGCCGGCTACGACGGCACGGGCGTCACCGTGGCCGTGCTGGACACCGGGGTCGACGCCACGCACCCGGACCTGAGGGGCCGCGTCGGGGCGGAGAAGAACTTCTCCGAATCCCCCGACACGGTGGACCGCGTGGGCCACGGGACGCATGTGGCCTCGATCGTCGCGGGTTCCGGTGCGATGTCGGACGGGACGTACCAGGGCGTCGCGCCCGGGGCCCGGCTGATCGTCGGCAAGGTGCTCGACGACTCCGGCACGGGCTACGAATCCGGCATCATCGCCGGCATGCAGTGGGCCGTCGCCCAGGGCGCGAAGGTGGTCAACCTCAGCCTCGGCGCCCCCGACACCCCGGAGACCGATCCGACCGAGCAGGCCCTGAACGACCTGTCGGCGCAGTCCGGGACCCTCTTCGTCGTCGCCGCGGGCAACGACGGGCCCGGTGCGGGCACCATCGGCACCCCGGGCAGTGCCGCGGCCGCGCTGACCGTGGGGGCGGTGGACCGGACGGACGCCCTCGCCGACTTCTCCAGCCGCGGCCCCGCCGCCGACGGCAGCCTCAAGCCGGACCTGACCGCGCCCGGCGTGGACATCGTCGCCGCGAGGGCGGCCGAGGGTGTCGAGGGCGACCCGGCGGCCGACGGCTATGTCTCGATGAGCGGCACGTCGATGGCCACCCCGCATGTGGCGGGCGCCGCCGCGATCCTGGCCCAGGAGCACCCGGACTGGACCGGTGAGCGGATCAAGGCGGCCCTCACCGGTTCCGCCGTGCCGATCGCGGGGCTGTCCGCGTTCGCGCAGGGCACGGGCCGCACCGATGTCGCACGGGCGATCGGCCTGCGGGTGTCCGGCAGCCCCTCGCTGGGCTTCGGCACCGCCCAGTGGCCGCACGCCGACGACCGGCCGGTGACCAAGGAGATCGGCTACCGCAACGACGGCGACCGGCCGGTCACCCTCGACCTGACCGCCGAGGCGTTCGGCGAGGACGGCAAGCCCGCCGCCGAGGGCATGTTCGAGGTCGCGCCCGAGCGGCTCACCGTCCCGGCGGGCGGCACCGCGACCGCCGCGGTGACCGCCGACACCCGCGCGGGCACCGCCGACGGCGCGTTCGGCGGCTCCGTGACCGCGACGGCCGGCGACACCACCGTGCGCACCGCCATCGGCGTGAACCGCGAGGTCGAGTCGTACGACCTCACCGTCAGGCACCTCGATCTGCGCGGCAGGCCCACCGGCCGGTCCGCGACGGGCGTGTACGCCCTGGACGGCGACCTCTGGCGGGACTACTCCGACCCCGTGGACGGGGAGTTCACGGTCCGTCTGCCCAAGGGGCGCTACGCCCTGGAGGGCCGGGTCTCCACCGGGACCGACCCGGACGACGGGAAGCTGGCCCTGCTGCTGCACCCGAAGTTCGCGCTGACCCGGGACACCACGCTGGTCATGGACGCCCGCAAGGCCGATCCCGTCCGGATCACCGTGCCCGACAAGGGGGCCGAAAACACCGAGGCCACCTTCAACTTCGGCATCGACGACGACGGGGCCGGCTACACGGCGACGTACGTCATGAACGGCTTCGCCGACCTGCGGGTCGGGCAGCTCGGGGCCCGGCTGCCGGCCCGCGAGGCGTTCGCACAGTACGGCGGGACCTGGACCCACGGCACGGTGCACTACCGGCCCGCGTGGAACCGTACCGGCGACCTCTCCGGGTTCACCGCGGACCTGCGGCGCAAGGACTTCGCCACGCTGGACGTCACCGTCGGCGAACCCGCCCCTGGCAAGACCGCGAACCTCAGTGCCGCGCCCCTGACTCCCAACGGTTCCTGGTACGACTTCTCCCAGGAGGAGTACGCGCTGCCGCGCACGGTCACCGACTACGTCCTGCCGGGCGTGAAGTGGCGCTACGCCGTCGACCAGTACGGCGCTCCGGACGCCGGCGGCGAGCCGGTGTGGGAGGGCCGCCAGACGGCCGAGGCGGCCAGGGCGTACACCGCGGGCGAGCGGTACAGGCAGCGGTTCAACATCGGTGTCTTCGGACCGCACCTGTCCAGGACGGGCGAGGAGCCGTCGGGCGCGGTCCGCCGCGGCGACAGCTTCTCGGCCTATGTGCCGCTGTTCTCCGACGGCGCCGGCCATGGCGGCGTCTCGGACTACTCCCGGGCACGGAGTGCGCTCTACGCGGACGGCAAGGCGGTGTTCACCTCGGACACGCCGCTGAACGGCGACGAGCACACCCTCCCGGCCGGGCGGCGGACCTACCGGCTGGTCACGGATGTCTCCCGCCCGGCGTCCCTCTCGACGGTCAGTACCCGGGTGACCGCGGAGTGGACCTTCCGCTCCGGCCGTGCGGCGGGGGACGCCGCGACGTGGCTGCCGCTGTCGGTGGTGCGCTTCTCGCCGGTGCTGGGGACGGCCAGTACGGCCAAGGCGGGCGCGGCCTTCACGATCCCGTTCACCGTGGAGGGCGCGGCCGGCGCGCGCACGGTCCGCAAGCAGGCTTTCGCGGTCTCCTACGACGACGGCAGGACCTGGAAGCCGGTCGAGGTCGTCGGCCGCGACCGTCTCGAACTGCGCCACCCCGCCCGGCCGGGCACCGTCTCGCTGCGCGTCACGCTCACCGACGCCGCCGGCAACACGGTGAAGCAGACGATCCGTCGCGCCTACCGCACCACCGCGTAGGCACCGGCCCGACGCGCGAGCCCCGGGCCGCCGGCCCGGGGCTCGCCGCTGGGCGGGCCGCCCGGACGGGCGTCGCGGGAGCACGTGATCCGCCCCACAGCCGGTTCCTCCGCGGGCCATTTCACGATCCGGGGCGCGCGGACGGCGGGCCGCCGCGAACCGGCGCCCCTGGTGCGGGCGTTCGGTCCGGTACCGGTGAGCGGGTCGGCGATCCGCGGCCGGGGCGGCTCGTGGAGTGACGCGGATCACGGGAACTGCGCACGGGCTGCGCGACAGCTTGGATACGTGAGCACAGACATGCGTACCCGGATACGGGCCGGGGATCCGAGCGCGTTCGCCGAGCTGTACGACGGCTATGCCCGCGCCGTCTACAACCACGCCTTCCGCCTCACCGCCGACTGGGCGGCGGCCGAGGACGTGATGGCGGAGACCTTCATGGAGGCCTGGCGGCTGCGTGACCGCATCGACGCCGAGGGCGGCTCCCTGCGGCCCTGGCTGCTGGGCGTGGCCACGAACGTCTCCCGCGGCCACTACCGCAGCAACCGGCGCTACCGTGCCGCCGCGAAGGCCGCCGCCCGGGCCGAGGCCGACATGGCCCTGCCCGACCACGCGGACGAGGTGGCGGGCCGGCTCGACGACCGCAGTCGCCTCGCCGCCGCCCTGCGCGCGCTGGCCGCGCTGCGCAGACCCGAACGCGAGGTGCTGACGCTGTGCCTGTGGGAGGGGCTGGAGTACACGGCTGCCGCCGAGGCGCTCGGCATCCCCGTCGGCACGGTGCGCTCCCGGCTCTCCCGGGCCCGTACCAAGCTGCGCAGACTCACCGAGGCGGAGCTCGCCGGCCCGCCCGTCCGGCCCGCGCGCGGACCGGCGGCAAAACCCGTCGGGGGAAATCGGGAACCCGGCCGGCCGGATCGACAGACAAGAGGGGACCGTATCAACGCGATCCGGCCCGTATCGGAGGGAAACCGATGAAAGCGAATCAGTCCCGGCAGAGTCCGGCGGAGTGGGAGGAGAGCGCCTCGCTCCTCCCGCAGACTGGACGCGATCTTCCGACGGGTCGTCACCAGTTCCACAAGGAGCGTCTGATGGCCCACATCCAGCAGGACCGGCAGCGCGGAGCGCACATGGCGACCGCCGGCTCCGACCTGCCGAAGAACCGCGGCTTCCGCATGCCGCGCCTGGCGATCGCCCTGCCCGTGGCCGCCCTGGCCGTGGCCGGTGCGGTCGTCGCCGGCACGGCGCTGAACGGTGGCCCGGGCGGGCAGTTCGCGGACGTGGCCACCGGGCCCGCACTGACCACGCAGGTCAGTCCCGCGAGTGCCAAGGGACTGAACCAGCTGATCGACCAGATCTCGCTGGCGGCGTCGGCGGAGCCGCGTCCGGTGATGAAGCCGGGCCAGTACGTCTACATCGAGTCCCAGTCGGCCGACACCTTCGTGAAGTCGACCGACGACAAGAGCAGCCTGGCCAGCCACGCGCTGCACAAGCGCCAGATCTGGCGCTCCGCGGACGGCACCAAGGGCTGGCTGATCGACCCCGCCGTCAACCGGAGCCCCGAGGGCGAGACGCTGAGCCTGCCCGACGAGCAGGGGCACCCGTTCAAGGCGTCCCTGAACGGCCCGTCGTACGAGTTCCTGGCGACGTTGCCCACCGACCCCGACGAGCTGCTGAAGATGATCTACAAGGCGGCGAAGGGGCACGGCAACTCCCTCGACCAGCAGGCGTTCACCACGATCGGCGACCTGCTCGGCGAGAGCTACCCGCCCGCGGAGCTGTACTCGGCGCTGTTCAGGACGGCGGCCAAGATCCCCGGCGTCGTCGTGGTGGACGACGCCCAGGACGCGATCGGCCGCACGGGGGTCGCGGTGGCCCGGCTGGACGAGACCAGCGGCGAGCGGCAGGAGTGGATCTTCGACAAGAAGACCCATGTCTTCCTCGGTGAGCGTACCGTGCAGGTGAGGGAAGTCCCCGAGGACGGCGTGACGATCAAGCCCGGCACGGTGCTCTACACCGACGCCATCACCGACCGGGCGATCGTCGACGGCATGAAGCAGACCCCCGGGCAGAAGGCCTGACGTTCCGCGTCCGTCGGCGGCGCGCCCGCCGCCGACCCCGCCCCCGTGGCCGCCGTCCCAGGACGGCGGCCACGCGGCGTTCACCGGGGATGTCCGGGAGAGGTCAGCCGCCGGCGCCGGCGGTGTGGCGGTGGACGTTGGCCGTCAGCCGCCGGAGGAGGCCCTGGACGGTGGCGATCTCCTCGGGGGCCAGCCCGATGGCGTCGCCGATCGCGGGCGGGACGCTCGCGATGTGCCGGTGGAGGGCGGTGCCCTCCGGGGTGAGGGCGACTTCGACGACGCGTTCGTCGTCGGTGCGGCGCCGCCGTTCGAGCAGCTGGTTCGTCTCGAGGCGCTTGATCAGCGGAGTGACGGTCCCGTAGTCGAGCTGGAGGGCGGCGACCAGGTCCTTCACGGTCATCGTGCCGTGCTCGCCGAGGGCGACCAGGACCAGGTACTGGGGGTAGGTCAGGCCCAGCGGTTCGAGCAGCGGCCGGTACGCCCCGGTGACGGCGCGCGAGGCCGCGTACAGCGAGAAGCACAGGAGTTCGTCCAGCAGCGGCGCGGGCTCGCCCTGGCCGGCGTGGTCGCCGGGCTCGGGCGTGCGGCTGTCGTCACTCACGGTGGGACCCCTTTCCTCGGTCGTCGGGTCGTCTGCTCCCGGAGCCATTGTCGCACTCTCGATGGGATGCGAGTGTCTGGTGCGCCAATAACTTGTGCACGAGAGAAAAGCTCGCTAGGTTTCTCGATGTCGCCCCGGACGGAACGCCCGGGACGGACAGCCGACCGGGTTCCACCCCTTGAGAAGGAGAGCCGCCATGAAGCTCACGACCGTCATCCGCCCCACCCGTACGTCCGCCGCCGTGCTGGGCGCCGTCGCCGCTGTGGCGGCCGCGTCCCTGGCGGTCACCGTCCCGGCCAGCGCCACCGCCGGACACCACGCGGCGGAGAAGAAGCCCACGGTGGTCCTGGTGCACGGCGCGTTCGCGGACTCCTCCAGCTGGAACGGTGTGATCAAGCGCCTGCAGCGCGACGGCTATCCCGTGGTGGCCCCGGCCAACCCGCTGCGCGGCCTGGCGAGCGACGCCGACTACCTCGACAGCTTCCTCAAGAGCGTCAAGGGCCCGATCGTGCTCGCCGGCCATTCCTACGGCGGTGCCGTCATCACCCAGGCCGCCGCCGGCGACCCGGCCGTCAAGGCGCTGGTCTACATAGCCGCCTTCGCCCCCGACAAGGGCGAGAGCGCGCTCGAACTGTCGAACAAGTACCCCGGCAGCACCCTCGGCCCGACCCTGAACAGCGTGCCCTTCCCGCTTCCCGGCGGCGCCACCGGTACCGACCTGTACATCAAGGCCGACAAGTTCCACGACCAGTTCGCCGCCGACGTGCCCACCCCGGTCACCGACCTGATGGCCGCCACGCAGCGCCCCGTCGCCTCGTCCGCCCTGGAGGAGAAGGCCACCGAGGCCGCCTGGAAGACCATCCCCTCCTGGAACCTCATCACCACCCAGGACCGCAACATCCCGCCCGCCGCCCAGCGGTTCATGGCCGAGCGTGCCCACTCCCGCACCACGCAGGTGAAGGCCTCGCACGCGGTGTCGGTCTCCCGCCCGGACGCGGTCACCCGCGTCATCGAGCAGGCCGCCCGCACCACCGTCCGCTGAACCGCCGCCACCCCCGCACGGGCCCCCGTGCGGGGGAGGCCCACCACACCTCCCGCGCACCCGAAGGAGAAGCACCATGGCCGACTACACCGCTGTCGTGAACGTGACCGGCGAGGGCCGCAACGGAGGCCGCGTCCAGTCCGACGACGGCCATCTGACCACCACCCTCGCGCTGCCGAAGGAACTGGGCGGCGCCGGTGACGCCACCAACCCCGAGCAGCTCTTCGCCGCCGGCTGGGGCGCCTGTTTCCTGGGGGCCGTGCGCCTCGCCGCCTCCCAGCGCAAGGTGCGGCTCACCAGCACCGCCATCGACACCGAGATCACCCTGGTCCACGGCGACGAGGGGTTCGGCCTCGCCGCCGTCCTCAACGTCGAACTCGGTGGCGTCGACCAGGACACCGCCACCGCCCTCACCGAGGCCGCCCACCAGATCTGCCCCTACTCCAAGGCCACCCGCGGCAACATCCCCGTCACCGTCAACACCACCACCGTCTGAGACCACCGCACACCGAGCCGCCCCCCTGGCCGCCGCGCGCAGCACGCCGCGGCCGGACACGGGGCGGCTCGGCGCGTCCCGCGATGCCGCCGCCGTCCCCCGTGCCGCCATGCCGGCAGGGCCTAGGGTGCGGGGATGACCGGCACGCAGCAGCACGTCCTGATCCTCGGCGGCACCACGGAGGGCCGCGGTCTCGCGGAGGCGCTGGCCGGTGAACCGGCGGCCCGCTGGCGGGTGACGAGCTCCCTCGCCGGCCTGGTGGCCGCACCCCGGCTGCCGCCGGGCGAGGTGCGGACGGGCGGCTTCGGCGGGACCGGGGGCCTGGTGCGCTGGCTGCGGGAGCACGCCGTGGACGTGGTGGTCGACGCCACCCACCCCTTCGCCGAGACGATGAGCGCCCACGCCGCCGCGGCGGCCGCGGCGACCGGTGTTCCGCTGCTGGGCCTGCGCCGCCCCGGGTGGACCGCCGGTCCCGGCGACCGCTGGCACATGGTGGACTCGGCGGAGCAAGCCGCCGCCCTGCTGCCCGCGCTCGGCGGCCGGGTGTTCCTGACCACGGGGCGTACGGGCCTGGCGGCCTTCGCCGGGGACGCCGGCCGCTGGTTCCTGGTGCGGTCCGTCGACGCCCCCGGACCGCCGCATCCGCCGCGGATGGAAGTCGTCCTGGACCGCGGCCCGTTCACCCACGACGGGGAGCGGGCGCTGATGACCCGCCACCGTGTCGACGTGCTGGTCACCAAGGACAGCGGCGGCGCGGCGACGGCCCCGAAGCTCGCCGTCGCCCGCGAACTCGGCCTGCCCGTGGTGATCGTGCGCCGACCGCCCGCCCCGCCGGGCGTTCCGGCCGTCCCGGACGTGGCGGGCGCCCTGGAGTGGCTGCGCGCCGGGCGGTGAGACGGGACGGGGATCAGGCCGGATAGCGCCGGGGCGTCCACACCACCGTCGTGCCGTCGCCGCGCCGCACCGCGCGGGTCTGCGAGGAGCCGACGAGCAGAACGCAGCGCATGTCCACGGTCGCCGGGTCCAGGTCCTCCAGCGTGGTGATCCGCACCGCCTGCTCCGGTCCGCCGACGTCGCGCGCCACGACCACCGGCGTGCCGGGCGGGCGGCCCTCCCGCAGCACCTTCAGGGCCTGCTCCAGCTGTTCCCGGCGGCTGCGGGACGCCGGGTTGTAGAGCGCGAGCACCAGATCGGCGGTGGTCGTGGCGCGCAGCCGCTCCTCGATCACCGTCCAGGGCTTGAGCCGGTCGGACAGCGAGACCACCGCGTAGTCGTGCCCGAGCGGCGCGCCCGCGAGCGCCGCCGCCGTCTGCGCCGCGGTGATCCCGGGGACCACCCGCACCCGCACGTCGAGGTACGGCTCGGCGGAGGCGGCCTCCAGCACGGCCGTCGCCATCGCGAAGACGCCGGGGTCGCCGGACGACACGACGGCCACCCGCCGTCCCCGCCGCGCGAGGTCGAGGGCGAACTCGGCGCGTTCGGCCTCGACGCGGTTGTCGGAGGCGTGCCGCACCTGCCCGGGACGGACCGGGACGCGGTCCATGTACGTGGTGTAGCCGACCAGTTCGTCCGCCTCGGCGAGCGCGGAGCGCGCCTCCGCGGTCAGCCACATCGGGCCGGCCGGGCCCAGCCCGACGACCGCGACCTCGCCCTCCGCCCGGCCCGGGGCGGACTGCTCGCCGATCCGGCTGGGCAGCACCGCGACGGCGAAGTACGGCACCGAGTCCGGGTCGACGTCGGCCAGCATCCCCAGGCGTTCGGCGTCCATCGTGGCCCGCTCGACGTAGTGCGCGTCGGCCAGCCGCCCGGCCGTTCCCAGCGCCCGGCGCACGGCGGGGAAGGTGCGGCCGAGCTTCATCACGGCCGCCGCGTCGGTGGCGGCGAGCCGTGCCGCGAGCTCCTCCTCGGGCAGTGTGCCGGGCAGGATCGTCAGCACCTCCTCGCCCTCCACCAGCGGGCGGCCGATCCGGGCGGCGGCCGCGCTCACGGACGTGACACCCGGGATCACCTCCGCCGGGTAGCGGTCGGCCAACCGCTTGTGCATGTGCATGTACGAGCCGTAGAAGAGCGGATCGCCCTCGGCGAGCACGGCGACCGTGCGTCCCGCGTCCAGGTGCGCGGCGAGCAGTTCGGCGGACTCGGCGTAGAAGTCGTCCAACGCGCCCCGGTAGCCGCCCGGATGGTCGGTGGTCTCCGTGGTGACCGGGTACATCAGCCGCTCCTCGATCTGCTCGGGGCGGATGTGCGCCGCGGCGATCGAGCGGGCGATGCTGCGGCCGTGCCGGGCGCAGTGGTACGCGATCACGTCCGCGGAGCGGATGACGTCCACGGCGCGCACGGTCATCAGGGAGGGGTCGCCGGGGCCGAGGCCCACTCCGTACAGACGGCCGGTGGTCATACGATGTCGCTTTCCGTCGCAAGGGCGTTGAGGGCGGCGGCCGCGAGGGCGCTGCCGCCGCGCCGGCCGCGCACGATCAGGTGCTCCAGGCCGGAGGGGTGCGCGGCCAGGGCGTCCTTGGACTCGGCCGCGCCGACGAATCCGACCGGCACGCCGATGACCGCGGCCGGACGCGGGGCGCCCGCCTCGACCATCTCCAGCAGCCGGAAGAGCGAGGTCGGGGCGTTGCCGACGGCGACCACGGCGCCGTCCAGGCGGTCCCGCCACAGTTCCATGGCGGCGGCGCTGCGGGTGGTGCCGAGTTCGGCGGCGAGCGAGGGGACGGCGGGGTCGGAGAGGGTGCAGACCACGTCGTTGTCCGCGGGGAGCCGTTTGCGGGTGACGCCGCTGGCGACCATCTGCACGTCGCAGAGGATCGGCGCCCCGGCGCGCAGCGCGGCGCGCGCGTCGGCGACCACGGACGGGCTGAAGGCCAGGTCGCGGACGAGGTCGGTCATGCCGCAGGCGTGGATCATGCGCACGGCGACCTGCGCGACGTCCGGCGGCAGGGCGTCGAGTTCCGCCTCGGCGCGGATGATGGCGAACGACCGGCGGTAGATCTCCGGGCCGTCCTTCTCGTACTCGATCACGTCGTGGTCCTCGGTGGTGGTGGGGTCGTGCGGCGGGCGGTGGCGACGGCCGCGGGCAGGTCCCGGGCGGCCGTGCCGGTGGCGGTGCTCGCGCCGGTGCCGCCCGTGGTGACGCGGTAGTGCCCGTCGGCGGTGGCCATGACGTCGACCCGGGCGCCGTCCGGGCGGCCGCAGTTGCGTTCGCAGCCGGAGAAGTGGACGGGCAGCAGGGGATGTCCGGGGCCGGCGGCCCCGGCGCGCACCGCCGCTTCGGCGTCCGCCCGCACGTCCGCCAGCGACTTGGCGCACCCGGGCCGTCCGGCGCACGCGGTGACGCCGCGCCACGGCGAGTCCTCGCCGGTCAGGAAGCCCGCTCCGGCGAGGCGTCGCAGCACCTCGGGGGCGTCGTCCGCCGGGACGCCCGGGACGACCACGCCGCGCCACGGCGTCACGCGCACCTGCCCGGCTGCGGCGTCGGCGATCTCCGCCAGGACCCGCCACGCCCGCGCGGTCACGCGTCCCAGCGGCGTCCCGGCCGACAGCACCCAGGTCCCGCCGCCGGGCTGGGGCAGGCCGCCGAGCCGCGGCCCGCCCCGCGCGGCGGAGCGGGTGTCCGTCCCGGCGGCCGTCCCGCCCGGCCCCGGGGTGGCGCGCGCCACCGCGACGGGCAGGAGCCCCGCGACGCGGGCGCCCGTGGGGTCGACGTCGGCGAGGCGCCAGGCGCGGGTGGTGTGCCCGGCGGCGAGGCGGAGGAAGGTCTCGGCGGCGCGCAGTGCCCAGCGGGGGGCGTCGGCGGCGGGGACGCGGGCGACGGCCTGACCCGCGAGACGGAGTTCGGCGGTGGCGCGGTCGGGCCGGGCGATCAACGTGACATCGGCGCCGAGCGCCGCGACGTCCCCGCGGCCGTCGTCGAGGGCGAAGAGGAACCGGCCCGACAGCCCGGCCGCCGCGGGACTCGCGCACAGCAGGGCGTCCACCTCCCGCGCCCAGTCGCTCACATCGGCGTATCCGTGGCCGTCGAGCCCGCTCAGCGGGGAGGCGACGACATTGCGGGCCCGTTCGTGGGCGTACGAGGGGAGCAGCCCCGCGGCGGCGAGCCGGTCGGCGAGGGCGGTGGCCGCGTCGGGGGCGCGCAGGCCGCGCAGTTGCAGATTGCCCCGGGAGGTGAGGTCGAGGCGGCCGTCGCCGAGGTCGTCGGCGGCATCGGCCGGCACTCGTATCTGACGCGACGTCAACAAGCCGCCGGGTATGCGGACCCGGGCCAGCGGGCCGTCGTCGGCGGTGTGCAGCCGCAGCGCCCCCGGGCACGCGTCCTCGCGCGCCGCGCGCCCCGCCGAGGGCACGGCGGGGGCGCCGTTCACGGGGGAGTCCGGGGCTGTGGGCATGGCCGCGAGCATACCCGCGGGCACCTGGGAGGTGTACGGCCCATGCAACGTCAGCAGCCCTTACGATGCAGGCGGGACGGTCGTCAGGCCGCGCCCACGCCATCGACGGCGCCAGGGGAGGAAACCGGTGCGAAACCGGTGCGGTCCCGCCACTGTCATCGCGGCCCACGGCTGATGCCCGGGCCGCGGGAGCCAGGAACTCCCGCCGTCATCCACCGGCCCGGGGCGCGGACCCCGAGGAAGGCACGCCCGACGTGATCCTGCTGCTCTCGACGTCCGACACCGATCTGCTCAGCGCCCGCGCCGCGGACGGCCCGGTTTCCTACCGGCCGGCCAACCCGGCCCGGCTCACGGCGGGCGAGCTGCCCGCGCTCCTCGACGGCACCGACCTGGTCGTGGTGCGTCTGCTCGGCGGTCGCCGGGCCTGGGAGGAGGGGCTGGACGCGCTGCTCGCCGGGCCGCGCCCGGTGGTCGTGCTCACCGGTGAACAGGCCCCGGACGCCCAGTTGATGGAGCTGTCCACCGTGCCGGTCGGCACCGCCGCCGAGGCGCACGCCTATCTGGCGCACGGCGGTCCCGCCAACCTCGCCCAGCTGGCCCGCTTCCTGTCCGACACCGTGCTGCTGTCCGGCCACGGCTTCGAGCCCCCGGCCCCCGCCCCGTCCTGGGGCCGCCTGGAGCGCACCGCGGCCGTCACCGAGGGCCCCCGGGTCGCCGTTCTCTACTACCGGGCCCACCACATGAGCGGCAACACCGCCTTCGTGGAGGCGCTGTGCGCCGCGATCGAGCAGGCCGGCGGCCGCCCGCTCCCGCTGTACGTCGCCTCGTTGCGCGCCCCCGAGCCGGACCTGCTGGACGCCCTGGCCGGCGTGGACGCGATTGTCACCACCGTGCTGGCCGCGGGGGGCACCCGTCCCGCCGAGGCCTCCGCCGGCGGCGACGAGGAGGCGTGGGACGCGGGCGCGCTGACCTCGCTCGACGTGCCGGTGCTCCAGGCGCTGTGCCTGACCTCCTCCCGGGCCACGTGGGAGGGCAGCGACGAGGGACTGTCCCCGATGGACGCCGCGACGCAGGTCGCCGTGCCCGAGTTCGACGGCCGGCTCATCACCGTCCCGTTCTCCTTCAAGGAGGTCGACGAGGACGGACTGCCGGTCTACGCGGCCGACCCCGAGCGCGCCGCCCGCGTCGCCGGGATCGCCGTGCGCCACGCGCGGCTGCGGCACATCCCGCCCGCGGAGCGCCGCCTCGCGCTGGTGCTGTCCGCGTACCCGACCAAGCACTCCCGCATCGGCAACGCGGTGGGCCTGGACACTCCGGCCAGCGCGGTGGCGCTGCTGCGCCGGCTGCGCGAGGAGGGGTACGACTTCGGGCCCGCGGAGGAGATACCGGGACTGTCCTCCGGCGACGGCGACGAGCTGATCCGCGCGCTGATCGAGGCGGGCGGTCACGACCAGGACTGGCTGACCGAGGAGCAGTTGGCCCGCAACCCCGTCCGCGTCCCGGCCGCCGACTACCGCCGCTGGTTCGCCGCGCTCCCGGCGGAGCTGCGCGACGCCGTCACCGGGCACTGGGGCCCGCCGCCCGGCTCGATGTTCGTGGACACCAGCCGCGACCCCGAGGGCGACATCGTGCTGGCCGCGCTGCGCCGCGGCAACCTGCTGATCGTCATCCAGCCGCCGCGCGGGTTCGGCGAGAACCCGATCGCGATCTACCACGACCCCGATCTGCCGCCCTCCCACCACTACCTGGCGGCCTACCGCTGGATCGCCTCCGCGCAGGCCGAAGGCGGTTTCGGCGCCGACGCGATGATCCACCTGGGCAAGCACGGCAACCTGGAGTGGCTGCCCGGCAAGAACGCGGCCCTGTCCGCCGCCTGCGGCCCCGACGCCGCCCTCGGCGACCTGCCGCTGATCTACCCGTTCCTGGTCAACGACCCCGGCGAGGGCACCCAGGCCAAGCGCCGCGCCCACGCCACCCTCGTGGACCACCTCGTGCCGCCGATGGCCCGCGCAGACTCCTACGGCGACATCGCGCGCCTGGAGCAACTGCTCGACGAGCACGCCGCGATCGCCGCCATGGACCCGGCCAAGCTGCCCGCCGTGCGCGCCCAGATCTGGACGCTGATCCAGGCGGCCAAGCTCGACCACGACCTCGGCCTGGCGGACCGGCCGCACGACGCCGAGTTCGACGACTTCCTGCTGCACGTCGACGGCTGGCTCTGCGAGATCAAGGACGCGCAGATCCGCGACGGCCTGCACGTGCTCGGCCGGGCCCCGGCCGGTGCCGAGCGGGTCAACCTGGTGCTGGCGATCCTGCGCGCACGCCAGATCTGGGGCGGCACCGCCGCCCTGCCCGGGCTGCGCGAGGCCCTGGGCCTGGACGAGTCGGCGGCGACCCGGGTCACCGCCGACGCGGCCGAGGAGCAGGCCCGCGCGCTGGTGCAGGCGATGGAGGACGCGGCGTGGGACCCGCAGGCGGTCGCCGAGGTCGCCAAGGGCCTGCCCGAGGAGGTCGCCCGGGTGCTGGACTTCGCGGCCCGGCAGGTCGTGCCGCGGCTGGCCCGTACGACGGACGAGATCGACGCCGTCGTGCACGCCCTGAACGGCGGGTTCGTACCGGCCGGCCCGTCCGGCTCCCCGTTGCGCGGCCTGGTCAACGTGCTGCCGACCGGCCGCAACTTCTACTCCGTCGACCCCAAGGCGGTCCCCAGCCGGCTCGCCTGGGAGACCGGGCAGGCCCTGGCGGACTCGCTGCTGGCCCGCTACCGCGAGGACAACGACGGCGCCTGGCCGCAGTCGGTGGGCCTGTCGCTGTGGGGGACCAGCGCGATGCGCACCGCGGGCGACGACATCGCCGAGGCGCTGGCGCTGCTCGGCGTGCGCCCGGTGTGGGACGACGCGTCCCGCCGGGTCACCGGTGTCGAGGCGGTCCCCGCACAGGAGTTGGGCCGTCCGCGGGTCGACGTGACGCTGCGCGTCAGCGGCTTCTTCCGCGACGCCTTCCCGCATGTGGTGGGCCTGCTGGACGACGCCGTGCGCCTGGTCGCCGGCCTGGACGAGCCGGACGAGGCGAACTTCGTCCGCGCCCACACGAGCGCCGACCTCGCCGCGCACGGCGACGAGCGCCGCGCCACCACCCGGATCTTCGGCTCCCGCCCGGGCACCTACGGCGCGGGGCTGCTGCAGCTGATCGACAGCCGCGACTGGCGCAGCGACGCCGACCTCGCCGAGGTCTACACGGTCTGGGGCGGCTACGCGTACGGCCGCGGTCTCGACGGCCGGCCCGCGCGCGAGGAGATGGAGACCGCCTACCGGCGGATCGCGGTGGCGGCGAAGAACACCGACACCCGTGAGCACGACATCGCCGACTCCGACGACTACTACCAGTACCACGGCGGCATGGTCGCCACCGTCCGCGCGCTGACCGGCCGTTCCCCCGAGGCGTACATCGGCGACTCCACCCGCCCGGAGACCGTCCGCACGCGCTCGCTGGTGGAGGAGACCTCCCGGGTGTTCCGCGCCCGGGTCGTCAACCCCCGCTGGATCGAGGCCATGCGGCGGCACGGCTACAAGGGCGCCTTCGAACTGGCCGCCACCGTCGACTACCTCTTCGGCTACGACGCGACCACCGGTGTCGTCGCCGACTGGATGTACGACAAGCTCGCCCGCACCTACGTCCTGGACCCGGAGAACCGCGCCTTCCTCCAGGAGGCCAACCCCTGGGCGCTGCACGGCATGGCCGAACGACTGCTGGAGGCCGAGTCCCGCGGCATGTGGGCGGAGCCCGACCCGGAGGTCGTCGCGGCCCTGCGCGAGGCGTTCCTGGAGACCGAGGGGGATCTGGAGGGCGGCGAGTAGTCCGCACGCCGGTTCGTGGCACGACGGACAACTGGGTGTCACACGCCCGTCGGACGGCGCTGCCAGGCTGACGTCATGGACGTCACCGCGCTCGCACGGGCGCTGCTGGACCCCGTGCCGGCCAACCGGACCGCGGGGATCGAGGTGGTCCGCGCCGAGGACGGTGCCGCGGAAGTGGCGCTGGAGACGCCGGACGCGCTGGGGAACGTCATCGGGAGCCTGCACGCGAGCGGGCTGGTCGCGCTGCTCGACGCGGCCGGCCTGGCCGCGCTCGTCGCGGCGTGCGAGGAGCCCGGCCAGTTCGAGGGCGTCGTGCCGCTGGGTGCGGCGGCCACGATGGAGTTCCTGGCCCCGGCCCGGGGGCGGCTGGTGGCGACGTGCGCGCTCGGGGCGGACGAACGCGCCGCGCTGCGGCCCCTGCTGGCGGGTGAGAGCGACGGCGCGCGGATCGCCACGGTCGCCGAGGTCCGGGACGCGGCGGGCAGGGTGGTGTGCCGGGGCGGCTTCGACTGGAGCGTGCGCCGGCTGCCCGGCCCCCGGTAGGCCGGGCCCGCTCCGCGCGCGGCGGGGAAACGCCCGGCGAACATCTGACGGCAGGACAGGGAAGGTGCCAACGGCACCCGTTCGCGCTCGTACAGTGACCGAACCCGACCGACCGACCGGACCGTCACCGCGGGCACCGGCGGCACCAGTGACACGGCGGCTGCACGGGGGATGCGAGAACGCGCATGGGCGATTGGCTGAGTGCCGACAACATCGTGGCGGTGCTGACCGCCGTCGTCGGTCTGGCGGTCTCCGTCGGGGTGGTCTGGTACGAACGCCGGGTGCCGCGCCGTAAACGCATCGGCTACCGCGTCCAAATGGACACCCCGATCGGCAGCGACGACCCCGACGGCGAGGCCGGCGCGACCAATGTGCGGCTCGGTCTCTTCAACGACCTGCCGGACATGGTGGACGCCACGCTCGTCCTGCTCCGCATCGAGAACGACGGCGGCGAGAGCATCGCCGACGGCGACTACACCAACCGCGACCCGCACCGGGCCCTGAACGTGGTCTTCGCCGGCCGTCTGGTCCGGGGGGTGGCCGTCACCCAGGTCGACGCCGGCGGGCTGATGGACCACTTCGCCCCGGCCGGCGGCGAGGGCGGGGTCCGCCACGAGGGCAACGTCATCCACCTGCCCCGCGTGCCGCTCAACCGGGGCCAGCACTACAAGCTGCTGGTGCTGCTCACCGGCGGCCACGTCGGCGGCGGCGTCCGGATCACCGGCGGCATCCGCGACGGTGTCGTCGTCCCCAACAAGGCGATGCCCGTCGACGCCTCGCCCCCGCTGTTCAGCCGCGCGACCCGCTGGATCACCATCCTGCTGACCGTCTGCGTCACCGTGCTGGCCTCCATCATCGTCGTCCGCGAGGACGCGCCGCCGCCCCTCGGCTGCGCCACCGGCAGACTGACGGTCACCGGGTCCACGGCCTTCGCCCCGGTCATGGAGGAACTCGCCCGCCGTTACGCCGCGGACTGCGAGGGTTCCCGGATCACGGTCGACGCGAACTCCAGCGACCGGGGCGTCCGCGACCTCGCGGACGCCGGGAAGGCGGGCCACGGCTCCGCGGTGGTGGCCATGTCCGACGGCCCCGCCCCGGACGACCTCGCCCCACTCACCGGCAGCCGGGTCGCCGTCTCCACGTTCGCGCTCGTCGTGAACGACGGCATCCCCGTGACGAACCTGCCCGTGGCCCGGATACGCGCCGTCTTCGCCGGCACCGTCGACAACTGGAAGGAACTCGGCGGCGGTTCGGTCCCCATCCGCCTCGTCAGCCGCAATTCCGACTCCGGCACCCGCGAGATCTTCCGCAGGCGCGTCCTCGGAGGCAGGGGCGAGGGCCCGTTCACCTCACGGGAATGCGTGCGGAAGGACTACCAGGACGCCCCGGTGATCCGCTGCGAACGCGACAGCACCGCCAAGGTCCTCTCCGAGGTGGGCCGGATACCCGGCGCCATCGGCTACGCCGAACTGGGCGCCGCCAAGGCCGCGCCGCACGTGCGCATCCTGGAGATCGACGGCTTCGCCCCGTCGACCGGGGCCGACGGCGCCACCGGCTACCCCTTCAACGACCTCGAGTACGCCTACACCTTCGGCACCCCCGCCGCCGGCACCCTCACCGCCGGCTTCCTCCACTACATGCTTCTCGGCCCCGGCCAGGCCGTCGTCAGATCCCACGGCCACCTGCCCTGCTACTCGCCCGCCGCGATCGAACGCTGCGGGCTGAAGGACTATGCCGTGTCCTGACGAGCAGTACCGGCGGGCGTCATGTGGGCGTCGCCTGGCGTACGCGTGCGGCCCTCTCCCTCAAAGGGCATGGACCACATCACGTTTCTCGTGGCGGTCGTGATCGTGACCGCGCCGGCCTTCGACTTCACCAACGGCTTCCATGACACGGCGGACGCGATGGCGACGTCCATCCCGACGGGAGCTCTGCGACCGCGGACCGCGGTCCTCATCAGCGGCGTGCTGAACATCGCCGGCGCCTTCCTCTCCACCGAGGTCGCGAAGACGATCTCCGGGGAATCGTCGACGACACCCTGGTCACCCCGGCATGATCTTCGCGGGGCTGGTCGGCGCGCCGCTGTGGAACCTCGTGACTGGTTGCTGGGACTGCCGTCGAGAAGGTGCTGATCCCCGCGGTCGCGTCCCCCTGGTGGCGGGGATCGCGGCACTGCTGGCGACGTACCTGGCCTAGCGGATCACCGCGCGGGCGCGGCGGGAGTCGGTGACCCGGGGCTTCCGGCTCGGGCAGATCGCGTCGGCGTCGCCGGTGCACGGCACGAACGACGCCCAGAAGAGCGGGGCCGCCGGTGTGGGTGATCGCGGCGGCGGGCCTGGCCATCGGCCTCGGCACCCACCTGGGCGGCCGGCGGATCATCCGCACCATGGGCAAGGGGCTCACCGACATCCGGTCGCCGCGGGGCTTCGCGGCCGAGGCGGCCTCCACGACGGTGATCCTGACCTCCGCGCACCGGGGCTTCGCGCTGTCGACGACGCAGGTGTGCTCGGGCGGCATCCTGGGCGCCGGGCTGGGCCGCCGGCCGCCAGAGGTCCGCTGGGGGACCGCCGGCCGCAGGGTCGTCGCCTGGCTGGTGACGCTGCCGGCCGCCGCGCTGGTCGGGCGGGGTCTCGGCGAGCGTCGTGCAGCACGGCGGCACGGTGGGCACCGTGGTGGTCGCCCTGCTGGCGGTGGCGGCGTTCATCGTCGTGTTCTCGCGCCGCCACCCGGTGCACGCCCAGAATGTCAACGACACGCATACCGTGGCGCTGCGCCCCTCCGCGACCTCCGCCCCGTCGGCCGCCTGAGCGCGTCCGACCGCGTCCGACAAGGAGAAATGCGATGCAACCGGACTGGAGCGCCCTCGGCGAAGTGGCCGCTGTCAGCACCGGCGTTACGGTGGGTGTGGTCGTCGTCTTCGCCCTCGGTGTGCTCGGGCTCTCCCGGGCCGGGGGTTCCCGCGACGGCGCGACCGTGTCGTACACGGCGGCAGGCCTGTGCTCCCTGGCCTGCGCCGCGGTCGTGGCGTACGGCATCCGTCCGATCGTTCCGCAGTTCCACTCCTGAGAGGCGAGGCGACATGGCGACGCTCCCGCACCCCGCCGATCCGGACCTGCTGGCCGGTATGCAGGTCGACTACACCGACCAGGACGAGCCCGTGCTCATCCGCCCCGACGGCACCCCCGTCGAGACCTGGCGCGAGAACTATCCGTACGACCACCGGATGGAGCGCAAGGAGTACGAGTGGCACAAGCGGCTCCAGCAGATCGAGCTGCTGAAGCTGCAGAGCTGGATCAAGGAGACCGGGCGCCGGCTGGTGATCGTCTTCGAGGGGCGTGACGCGGCCGGCAAGGGCGGCACCATCAAGCGGTTCACCGAGCACCTGAACCCGCGCGGTGCCCGGGTCGTCGCCCTGGTCAAGCCGACCGAGCGCGAGCGCGGCCAGTGGTACTTCCAGCGGTACGTCGACCACCTGCCGACGGCCGGCGAGATCGTCATGTTCGACCGCTCCTGGTACAACCGGGCCGGGGTCGAGCGGGTCATGGGCTTCTGCACCGACGACGAGTACCAGCGCTTCATGCGCCAGGCGCCCGCCTTCGAGCGGATGCTCGTGGACGACGGCATCGACCTGGTGAAGTTCTGGTTCTCCGTCTCCCGCGACGAACAGCGCACCCGTTTCACCATCCGCCAGGTCGACCCGGTGCGGCAGTGGAAGCTCAGCCCCATGGACCTGGCGTCCCTGGACCGCTGGGACGACTACACCGCGGCGAAGGTCGCGATGTTCCGCGAGACGGACACCGAGCAGGCCCCCTGGACGGTCGTGAAGAGCAACGACAAGAAGCGCGCCCGCGTCGAGGCGATGCGCAGCGTGCTCGCCCGCTTCGACTACCCGGACAAGGACGAGGAGGTCGTCGGCGTCCCCGATCCGCGGATCGTCGGCGCCGCCGCGAACCTGCTGGAGGCGGGCGAGGCCTGACTGACCCCCGCGCACCGTGAACGCGGACGAGGCCGCCCCGGGTGATCCGGGGCGGCCTCGTCCGTGTGCGGGCGCGCGGCGTCAGTTGGTGAAGTTCAGGTACTTCCAGTCGCCGTACGTCGTGGTGTTCAGGCTGTCGCCCGAGCTGCCCTTGATGTACGAGACGCGCACGCGGGCCCGGATGCCGGACTCGCCCGGCCCCGGCAGCTCGACGAGCGCCTTGCCGGCGGTCCCGATCCGGAAGTACTCCGAGTCGGACCCGTACCAGTGGCCCTGGTAGTAGACCTGCAGCTCGAACCGCTCCTTGCGGTTCGTGGCGTAGGTCATCGTCGTGCTGAACAGCGGCGCGGTGTTCTTGTGGAACCAGTAGTAGTTGGTCGAGCCGATCTTGCCGGTCTTGTAGTGGCGCGAGACCGACGTGGTGAGCTTGACCTGCGTGCCGACCGCCCGCGACACCGACTTCGGCGCGTAGGAGAAGTCGCCGCCGAACGACGCCCAGAAGGTGGTGTTGCGGCTGAGCTTGTAGGTCACCTTCAGGTCGCCGGCCGAGTTGACCTTGGCGGTCTTGACCAGCTTCTTCGTGCCGCCGGCCGGCTGTGCGTAGATCGACACCACACGGCTCTTGCCGGTCTTGCCGAGGTGCCCGGTGACGGTGGCCGTCGCGCCGTAGGAGTAGGTCGAGTGGTTGGTCTTGATGCTGACCGACGTGGCCAGGCGGGAGACCGCGACACTGTCCTTGCCCACCGCGGCGTTGTGCGTCGCGTCGCCCTTGTACTGGGCGGTGTAGGTGACGGTGCCGCCGGTGGTCGGGGTGTCCGTGAAGCTGAACGTGCCGTTGGACGCGACCGTCTTGGTGCCGAGCGACTTGCCCTTGGGGTAGGTGAGGTCGGTGCGGGTCACCGTGACCTTGGTGTCGCTGGGGAAGGAGGCGCTCGAGGTGAGCTTGCCCTTCACCGTGATCTTGGTGGACCGCTTGGCCGAGGTCGGAGCGGTGACCGTGACGGTGGCGGCGGCCTTGGCGACCTTGACGGTGTCCTTGGCGGTGGCGGCGGCGTGCCGCGTGTCACCGGCGAAGGTCGCCGTGTAGGTGTTGTTGCCCAGGACGGACGGGGTGTTCTTGAACGAGAAGGTGCCGTTGGCGGCGACCGTCACGGTGCCGAGCGACGTGCCCGCCGGGTGGGCGGAGTCGGTGCGGCTCACGGAGACCTTGGTGCCGGCCGGGAAGGCCACGGGCGAACCGAGGGTGCCGGTGACGGTGAGCTCGCGGGTGGGCAGGGCCGTGGTCGGGGCGTTCACCGCGAGGGTGGTCGCGCCCCGGACGACGCTGACGGTGTCCTTGGCGGTCGCGTCGGCGTGCGTGGTGTCGCCGGCGTAGCTGACCGTGTAGGTGTTGTCGCCCTGCGCGGAC